>JBFXEK010000080.1:0-6501 GCA_050180155.1 Thiomonas sp.
CAAGTTCATCAAGCTGCCGGTGACCCACCCCGGCGTCGAGCAGAAAGCCACCTGGCTACAGGTACGGCGGGAGCGGCCGGACTACGTGCTGCTCTGGGGCTGGGGAGTAATGAATGCGACGGCGCTGAAAGAGGCCAATGCCACGGCGTATCCGCTCAACCAAATGTACGGCGTATGGTGGTCGGGCGCTGAGCCTGATTTCAAGGACGTCGGCGAAGCGGCCAAGGGCTACAACGCGCTGGCGATGCAGTACGGCGCGGGCATCGGCAAGGTGCAGCAGGACATCCTGAAATACGTCTACGACAAAAACCAGGGCACCGGGCCGCGCGACATGGTCGGGCAAGTGCTCTACAACCGCGGGCTGTATTCGGCGATGCTCGCCGTCGAAGGCGTGCGCCGGGCGCAGGAGCAGTACGGCAAAAAGCCAATGACCGGCGAGCAAGTGCGCTGGGGGCTGGAAAACCTCAACCTGAATGAAGTCGCGCTCAAGCGCCTGGGCATCGAGGGCCAGTTGCGGCCGCTGCGCACCACCTGCGAAGACCACATGGGGTCGAGCTGGGCGCGCATGCAGACCTGGGACGGCAGCAAGTGGGTAATGCATGACACCTGGTATCAGGCCGATATGCAGATCATCAAACCCATGGTGCGCGACGCCGCCACGCGCTACGCCAAGGAGCACAACATCACCCCGCGCGACTGCGCGAAGGAAATGACTTCGGGCTCTTGATCGCGCGGGCCGGCGGGCGACCCCGCCGGCCCGGATTCCCATGCCGGGTAAACCTCCTCCTGCGGAAATGGACATGCATCCATCCCCCACGGCCTCTCCCGCCTCGCCGATGCTCGACGTGCAAGGCGTGGAGGTGATCTACAACCACGTCATCCTGGTGCTCAAAGGCGTGTCGGTGCGTGTCGACCGCGGCAGTATCGTCGCGCTGCTCGGCGGCAACGGGGCAGGCAAGACCACCACCCTGCGCGCGGTGTCGTGCCTGCTGCGCGCCGAGCGCGGCGAAGTCACCAAGGGGCTGATCCAGTTCGAGGGCCGGCGCATCGACCGCGAGGACGCGCCGGCGCTGGTGCGCCAGGGCATCGTGCAGGTGATGGAAGGCCGCCACTGTTTCGCGCATCTGACCATCGAGGACAACCTGCTCGCCGGCGCCTACAGCCGGCGCGATGGCAAGGCGGCGATCCGCGAATCCCTGGACAAGGTCTACAGCTATTTTCCGCGGCTGAAGGAGCGCCGCCGCAGCCAGGCGGCCTATACCTCCGGCGGCGAGCAGCAGATGTGCGCGATCGGCCGCGCGCTGATGGCCAACCCCAAGCTGATCCTGCTCGACGAGCCGTCGATGGGGCTGGCGCCGCAAGTGGTCGATGAGGTGTTTTCGATTGTGCGCGAGCTCAACCAGCGCGAAGGCACGACCTTTTTACTGGCCGAGCAGAACACGGCTATGGCCCTGCGCTACGCCGACCGCGGCTACATCCTGGAAAACGGCCGCGTGGTGCTCGACGGCTCGGCGTCCGACCTGGCCGCCAACGACGACGTGCGCGAGTTCTACCTCGGGCTGGCCGACAAGGGCCAGCGCTCGTACCGCAATGTGCGCAGCTACCGGCGCCGCAAGCGCTGGCTGAGCTGATTCTCCCCGCCCGCGAGAAAGGACGGTCATGGTCGATCTGCCTCCCGACGAGCCCTACGACGCGCGCGAAACCCGCCCGCCTGCCGAGCGCAGCGCGGCGTTCTGGTCCTCTTTGCAGCAACTCGCCGCCCACGCCAAAGCGCACGCCCCGGCCTGGGCCGAGCGGCTGGCGGGGGTGGATCCGCGCGATCTCGACGGCCCCGCCGCACTGGCGCGCATCCCGGTGCTGCGCAAAAGCCAGTTGCTCGAACGACAGCGCGCCAGCCGCGAAGCCGGTGGCGACGTATTCGCCGGCTTTTCCACCGTCGGCTGGAACGGCGGCCGGCCGCACGCCGCCACGCCCGCGCGCGTGTTCGCCTCCCCCGGGCCGATTTACGAGCCCGAAGGCGCGGGCAGCGACCCCTGGCGCATGGCGCGCGCGCTGCACGCCGCCGGGCTGCGGCGCGGCGAGTTGCTGCACAACAGTTTTGCCTACCACTTCACTCCGGCGGGCATGATGCTCGAAGGCGGCGCGCACCGGCTGGGCTGCGCGGTGTTTCCCGCCGGCGTCGGCAACACCGAGCAACAGGTGCGGGCGCTGGCTGACCTCGGCGCGCAGTGCTACGGCGGCACACCCTCGTTTCTCGGCATTTTGATCGAGCGCGCCGATGCGCTGGGCGTCGCGCTGCCACGGCTGCGCAAGGCGGTGGTTTCGGGCGAAGTGCTCGAAGACGCGCTGCGCCAGCGGCTGGCCGCGCGCGGCATTGCGGTGACGCAGTGCTACGCCTCGGCCGACGTGGGGCTGATGGCGTATGAAACCCGCTCCGGGCGCGGACTGGTCGTCGACGAAGACGTGTATCTGGAAATCGTCGGCCCCGACGACCAGCCACTGCCCGACGGCGAGGTCGGCGAAGTGGTGGTGACGGTGCTCAACCCGGCGTATCCGATGATTCGCTTTGGCACTGGCGATCTGTCGCGCATCTTGCCCGAGTCGCGCAGCCAGCCGCTGCCTTGCGGGCGCACGCAGCTGCGCATCGCGGGCTGGATGGGCCGCGCCGACCAGGCGACCAAGGTGCGCGGGCTGTTCGTCCACCCGCAGCAGATCGACGACATCGTGCGCCGTCACCCCGAAGTGAAGCGGGCACGGTTCGAGGTTTCCCGCCGTGACGGCGAGGACGAATTGCGGCTGTTCTACCTCGCCGACGCCGAATCTCCCCAGCTCGGCCGCGCGTTGCAACAGTCGGTGCGCGACCACACCAAGCTGCGCGCCGAGGTCGTCTGGCAGCCGGCCGGGCAATGGCCGGCGGAGGCACCGACCATCGTCGATCTGCGCCGCACCCAGCCCTGAGGGCACAATGCTGTCTTCACCTGCCCCCTGAACAGCACACCATGCCCGGCCCGACCGTCGATTTCTGGAACGAACGTTTTCGCACCGGCACCACCGGCTGGGATCGCGGCGCGGTGCATCCCTGGCTGCGGCAGCAGCTCGACAGCGGCGCTCTCAAGCCCTGCCGCATCTTGGTGCCGGGATGCGGCGCCGGGCATGAGGTGCTGGCGCTGGCCGCAGCAGGCTTTGACGTCACCGCGCTGGACTACGCCGACGAGGCGGTGCAGCGCGTTCGGGCCCGGCTCGCGGCGGTCGGTCTGCGCGCCGAGGTGGTGCAGGCCGACGTGCGGCAGTGGCAAGCTGCGCAGCCGTTCGACGCAGTGTGGGAGCAGACCTGCCTGTGCGCCCTCTACCCGGACGATTGGCCGCGTTACGGCGCGCAACTGCACCGCTGGCTGGCGCCGGGCGGCAAGCTGCATGCGCTGTTCATGCAGGCGCTGCGGCCAGGCGCGGCGCAAGGTCTGGTCGAAGGGCCGCCTTACCACTGCGACATCAACGCCATGCGTGCCGTGTTCCCCGCCACGCACTGGCGCTGGCCCAAGCCGCCTTATGCGCGGATCGCGCATGGCGACGGCCCGCAATTCGAGCTTGGACTGATGCTGGAACGCATTTCAGTCTGAACGGCACACGCTGGCGGCGGTGCTGGTCGCAGCTCTGCGCCGCGCAATGGCCTGCCTGCGCCAGACAGGTCTAGACGAGCAGGCGCAAAGCCCGATCACTGCCGGCAGCCGGAGCCAGGCGTCGCACGGTCGTTGCGCTTTGTGGCATCACGGTGTGCATCAGCGCGTTCGCGTGGATAATGGAATCGCTGAAATGAAAAAGCCGGCTTTTACGCCGGCCTATCTTTGTGGAAAAGCCGGCTTTACGCCGGCTTATCTTTGTCGTGTCTTTCCGATAGCGTCAAATCGGCTTTGACATTTTTCTATCGGATTCTGGTGCCCAGAAGAGGACTCGAACCTCCACGCCTTTCAGCGCTAGTACCTGAAACTAGTGCGTCTACCAATTCCGCCATCTGGGCAATCAAAATGAAATCATAACACACTGAGTCGGCTTGTAAAGAGCGCTGGCGCCCGCATCTGCTCATGCGGGCATCAGGGTGATAATGCGACATGCACCGCGAACGGCGGCGCGCCGGGGGCAGACCTTTTGGCCGAGTTCTTTTGGCCGAGTTCGCCGGTCTGGCGGTGTTTGACGACAAGACAAAGGATTTATCGTGATTGTTCAAGGGATCGTGCGCGGTCATCGTGATGGGCATGGGTTTGTCACTCCCGATGACGGCGGGCCCGATATTTATCTGTCGCCGCAGCAAATGCGCACCGTGCTCCACTTGGACCGGGTGAGTGTGCGTGTGGGCAAACCGGACCGGCGTGGGCGAACGGAGGGACAGATCGTCGCCATTCTGGAGCGCAGCAACCGCCCGATCATCGGTCGGCTGCTGCAAGAGGGCGGGGTGTGGCTGCTGGCGCCGGAGGATCGTCGCTACGTGCAGGACATTTTGATCTCGCCCGACGGTGTGGGCAAAGCGCATGTCGGGCAAGTGGTGAGTGTGCAAATCACACAGCCGCCGCTGCCCAATGTGCAGCCGGTGGGCCGCGTGCTCGAAGTGTTGGGCGAACTCGACGATCCCGGCATGGAGATCGAAATCGCGGTGCGCAAATACGGCGTGCCACACCTGTTTTCCACAGGGGCGATCAAAGAGAGCGAAGCGCTGCCCGATGCGGTGCGCGAGACCGATCTGGCAGATCGGGTGGATTTGCGCGATGTGCCGCTGGTGACCATCGATGGAGAGGACGCGCGCGACTTCGATGATGCCGTGTTTTGCCAGCCAAGCCGTGTCGGCCGGGCCAAGGGCTGGCGTTTGCTGGTGGCCATTGCCGATGTATCGCATTACGTGCGCGAAGGCAGCGAACTCGACGCCGACGCACTCGAACGCGCGACTTCGGTGTATTTTCCCCGCCGCGTCATTCCCATGCTGCCGGAAAAACTGAGCAACGGCCTGTGTTCGCTCAACCCGCAAGTCGATCGCCTGTGCATGGTTTGCGACATGCTCGTCACGGCGCAAGGCGACATCAAGGCCTACCAGTTTTATCCCGCGGTGATGCGCTCACACGCACGGCTGACGTACACCGAAGTAGCCGACATTTTGTCGAATACTGCCGGCAAGTTGGCGCGTGAACGGGCGGCGCTGGTGCCGCATTTGCTCGATCTGCACGGGGTGTTTCATGCGCTGCTGCAATCGCGGCAGGTGCGCGGCGCGCTCGATCTGGACATTCCAGAAACCCAAATCGTGGTGAACGCAGCCGGCAAGATCGAAGCCATCGTCCCGCGTCAACGCAACGATGCACACCGATTGATCGAGGAGTGCATGCTGGCAGCGAATGTGTGCGCAGCCGATTTTCTGGAGCGCAACAAGCAGTTGGCGCTGTACCGCGTGCACGAGGGGCCAACGCCGGAAAAGCTCGAGGCTTTGCGTACCCTGCTGCGCAACCTCGGGTTGACGCTGGGAGACAAGGGCACGCCGGAGCCCGCCGACTATCAGGCGCTGGCCAAGTCGATCGAAGCTCGCCCGGATGCGCTGCAAATCCAGACGCTGTTGCTGCGCTCCATGCAGCAGGCGATCTACACGCCGCACAACAGTGGCCACTTCGGTCTGGCCTATCCGGCGTATACCCATTTCACCAGCCCGATCCGGCGCTACCCGGATTTGTTGACCCACCGCGCCATCAAGGCGATTTTGCAGCGCGCGCATTACGTGCCGCATTTCAGCCCTCGCATCGAAATGAACCGCGGCGAACAAAATGCCCGTCGCGCACCACCGCGCACCGCCGTGAGCGTGGTCCCCGCAGCGCCGCTGACGAAAGAGCAGGCACGGGATATGCCGATCTGGGAGGCGGTGGGTGTGCATTGTTCGGCCAACGAGCGTCGTGCCGACGAAGCCAGCCGCGATGTCGAGAGCTGGTTGAAATGTTGGTATATGCGCGACAAACTCGGTGAGGAGTACGTCGGCACCATCACCGCAGTGACCGCATTCGGCCTGTTCGTGCAGCTCGACGCGCTATTCGTCGAGGGCCTGGTTCACGTATCAGAAATCGGTGCCGATTATTTCCGCTACGACGAGGCCCGCGGCGAATTGCGCGGCGAGCGTACAGGCATGCGCTATGCGCTGGGCGACCGCTTGCTGGTGCAGGTCAGCCGTGTCGATCTGGACGGGAGAAAAATCGATTTCCGCTTGGTGCGCGAGGGAGCCAAGGTCAACCCGGTGAACAAGCCGCTGCCCACGGCAGGAGAAATCAAGGGGCTGGAGGACGATGTATTCGCGCTCAACCCGCAAACGTCCACCGGAGTACGCAAATCCAGGCCGCGCGCAGCCGCAGGCAGTGCAAAGGCCACGACGCGGCATGGTCAGCGTGGGGCGCAGACCGCAGCATTGATCTCGCCGGCCGGCTCCAAGCGCGGCAGCAAGGCCAAGGCAAAAACCGGCGGCACGGTCAAAAGCGAGCAGCG
>JBFXEK010000081.1:0-6494 GCA_050180155.1 Thiomonas sp.
CCCAACCGCACGCGCACGATGTCGCCGCAACCGAGCTGTGCGGCGTCTAGCTCGATCCATTGGCCGTCGCGCTTGACGCGGCATTTGAGCGCAAGTTGCTGTTTGAGTGCACTCAGCGCGCTGCTGGCCTTGTGCTCCTGCCAAAAACCGATGGCGGCGTTGAACAGCAGCAACAAAACGATGATGATGAAATCCGGCCAGTGCCGCACGAGCGCCGACAGCAGCGCGGCGACTTCGATCATCCACGGAATCGGCCCCCAAAAATAGCGCGCCAGGCGCGCCAGCAGGCTGACATGCCGCTCGGGCAAGCTGTTGGGGCCGTTTTGCGCCAGCCGTTGCGCGGCATCGTCGCGCGTCAGGCCATCGAGGCTGCTGCGCAGCGTCTGCAGCAGCGACTGCGCTGACACGTCGGCGGCGGTCTTTCCATCTACAAATGTCGGCGTGCTTTGCGGCATGGTCCCCTCACGGTTTCGTAGCGGCGGTTTCGGGCTTGGGCCGACGCGTGGGCAAAATTTGTGTCTGGTGTTGTTCCAAGGTCAAACCGTGGCCGTACATGCCGAAAGCCCAGGTGGACAACAGCCCCAGCACGCTGATGCCCGCGGTCATCGCCAGCACGGCTGGCACCCCCAATGCCGACTTGACCAGCGGCAGCACAAACACGCCGAGCGTCGCCCCGACTTTGGCCACTGCCGCGGCAAAACCCGAACCCGTGGCACGCAATTGCGTCGGGTACAGCTCGGTCGGCAAAATGTAAGTCGTGCTGTTGGGCCCCATGTTCATGAATAAATTGAACACGACGAACCCGCCAAACACCCAAAGCACATGCGTGCCTGCGCCACCAGCCTGGATGCTGCTCAGCCACAACCAGGCCATGCCAGCGGCCATGCCAGCGAAGCCGATGAGCTGCATGCGGATTCTGCCGAAGCGGCTCACTGCCCAAATCCCGACGATGAACCCCAGCACCAAAAACAGGTCGATCAATCCGGTGCCGCGCGCCAGCGCCGCCACTTTCGAGACGAGCGCAAGGTCTGCACCGGTGACGTGCAGCTCGGCCAACAGCACGGCAGTGAACAGACCGACGCCATAGGTAGCGATATCCATCAGGAACCACGGCACCGTGCTCAGCAGCGTGCTGCGCAAATACGCCGGATGAAACAAGGTGGCGTAGCCGATCGGCTTGCTGCTCAGCGGGACGCGGGCGACAAAGTGCACCGTCGTTCCCAGCCGGGCAGCCATGCGGTCGAGCAGCCGCCGGTCTGCTGGAACGAAACGCCCCAGCGTGTGCACGGCTTCCAGATTGCGCCCCTGTCCCATCAGCCAGCGTGGGCTTTCCGGCATGTTCAGCCGTCCGAGTAAAAACAGCACGGCGATGGCCGCTTCGCTGGCGAAAAACCAGCGCCACACCCCGATGTCTGCGGCCAGATGCAGCAGCGCCATACACAGCAAGGCGGCTACGAGCAAGCCGATCGACTGGCAGGCTATGGTGGCGACCATCATCTGGCTGCGTCGGTTGTGCGGCATGCATTCGGCCACGTAGCTGCCGCTGACCGGAAAATCCATGCCCACGGCAATGCCCACGGCAAATTGTGCACCGACCAACCCCCAGGAATTCCAACTCAGCGCACTGGCGCCGGCGGCCACGGCCAGCAGCAACATGTCGAGCAGAAACACACTTTTGCGCCCCAGCCGGTCGGCCATTCGGCCGCCGACCGCAGCGCCGGCGATCGCACCGGCTACCAGCGCGGCACCGAGCAAACCGGTTTGCACTGCAGTCAAACTCAGGTCGACGCTCAACAGCGGAATCGCCATGCCGAGCATGAACACCGACAGCCCGTCGAGCAAGGTGCCACCGCTCGACAGCCCCCAGGCCAGATAGTGCGGCAGATGCAGCGGCGCGTTGTCGAGCAACGCGATGATTTGTGCATGATCCGGATGGACTGCGGGCGGCGCATCGCTGGCGCCGGCCACGGTGGCTGCAGTCATGCGCGCGTCCCCCCGGCTGCGCTCACGCCGCCACCCGTGCCTGGGCGACGACTTCGTGGGTGTAGTTGAACACCATGTCGGGATCCGGGCAGAGCAAGGAGTGGTCTTTGTTTTCGTATTCGAGCCGCGACAGCAGGTCCATGATGAGGTTGATCCTTGCCCGTTTCTTGTCGTTGGCGCGCACGATGGTCCACGGCGCCACCGGGGTATGAGTACGGGCGAACATGGCATTGCGCGCCACCGAGTAGTCTTTCCAGTGTTTCTGCGCCGCGGCATCGATCGGGCTCATTTTCCATTGTTTGAGCGGGTCGGTCAGCCGGCTTTTCAGCCGGCGCTTCTGTTCGGCCTTGTCGATGTCGAGGTAATACTTGAACAACTGGATGCCCGAACGCACCAGCATTTGCTCGAACACCGTCACCGTCTCCATGAATTCTTCGTACTGCGCCTCGGTACAAAACCCCATCACCCACTCGACCCCGGCACGGTTGTACCAACTGCGGTTGAACAGCACGAACTCCTCGGCTGCGGGCAAGTGCGGCACATAGCGTTGGAAATACCACTCGGACTGGTCGCGCGTGGACGGTTTGTTTAGCGCCACGACCCGAGTGTCGCGCGGCGAGAGGTGTTCGATGATGCGTTTGATCGCGCCATCTTTGCCAGCGCTGTCACGGCCTTCGAGCAGGATGAGGATACGGTCACCCTTGGCGATGAGGTGTTTCTGGAATTTGACCAGCTCGATCTGCAGCGCGCGCAGGGTTTTGCGGTAGTCCAGATCGTCCTCGGCTTGCGTCGTTGGGTGGTGTGGCGCTTTCGCCATATTCAGTCTCCAGGTTCGAGGTCGGAAGCTTGCAGCGGTGCATCCTCTGGCAAGCGTTCGGGCAGCGCGTCGCTGCCCAGCGGGGCCAGGTAGTCGGCCATTTCGTTCCAGTGCCGGCCCTCGGCGAGTTCCTCGTAGTAGGCCCGCGCGGCCTTGCCGAGTTCGGTTTGCGGGTCGAGCAGGTCGTGCCACTGTGCGCCATCTAGCCTGCCCATCGCCCGCCAGATGAACTCGTCGAACGCCCGCATTTTTTCTGGCGACAACGGCAACGCTTTGTCGTTCATACTTTCATTCCTGCATTTCAGGAATTTCACCCCGGACGATCAGTTCGGCCTGGGTTGCCGCGACGATTTGTGCAACGCTCACGCCAGGCGCGCGTTCGCGCAACACCAGGCCTTCGGCGGTCGGCTCGATCACGGCGAGTTCGGTGACGACCAGATCGACCCGCCGCGTCGACGTCAGCGGCAGGGTGCAGCGCGGCACGATTTTGGGCTGCCCTTTACTCGTGTGCGTCATCGCAACGATGACGCGCCGTGCGCCGCTGACCAGGTCCATCGCCCCACCCATACCCGGCACCATTTTTCCTGGGATCATCCAATTGGCCAGGTGACCGGCGCTATCCACCTGCAAGCCGCCAAGTACCGTGACGTCGAGGTGGCCGCCGCGGATGAAACCGAAAGACACACAGCTGTCAAAAGTGCACGCACCGGGCACGGCGCCGATGAAACTGCCCCCGGCATCTGCCAAGGCGTCGTCGACCATGCCGGGCTCGGGAATCGGCTCCATGCCGATCAAGCCGTTTTCAGCCTGGAACATCACATCGAACCCCGGAGGCAGATAGCGCGTGACCGAAGTCGGCAGGCCGATACCCAGATTGACCAACGTCCCGCGTTGCAATTCGCGCGCGACGCGCCGTGCGATCAGCTCCTTGTCATCCATTTGCGTGCTCCGCTTCGATCAAGGCGTCGACCAGCACGCCCGGCGTGACCACTTCATCCGGCGGAATCACCCCGATGGGAACGATCTCCTTCGCTTCGGCAAACACACGCTTCGCGGCAAACGCCATGACCGGATTGAAATTACGCGCCGTCAGCGCGTAATCGAGGTTGCCGCGGTAATCCGCACGGTGCGCCGCGAGCAGGGCAAAATCGGCTGCAAGCGGCAACTCCAGCAAATACGGCACCCCCTGCACCTCGACGATCTGCTTGCCCTCGGCCACCGAGGTGCCCACTCCAGTGGGGGTCAGCACTCCGCCAAGCCCGTAGCCGCCGGCGCGGATGCGCTCGGCCAGCGTACCCTGCGGCACGAGCTCGACCTCGATCTCACCGGCGATCATCTGCTGCTGGGTTTGCGCATTGGTGCCGATGTGCGAGGCGATCACCCGGCTGGCCAACTTGGCGCCGATCAGCTTGCCGATGCCGAACCCTGGCCGCGCGGTATCGTTGGCGATGATGGTCAGGCGCCGCCGTTGCTGGCGCACCAGTTCGTCGATCATGCGGTGCGGCGAACCTATCCCCATGAACCCGCCGATCATCAGGCTGGCGCCATCGGGGATTTGTTCGATGGCTTGGGCAACACTCGTCACAAGAACCATTGGCCTTCCTCACGATCAGACTGCGTTGCAGCGTGGGGCGGCGATGGCGCCGAAATCAAACCATTTCCAGCGCCAACGCGATACCTTGGCCACCACCGATGCACAGCGTGACCAGGCCTTTTTTCAGCCCATCACGGCGCATCGAATGGATCAGGCGGGTGGTGAGAATGGCGCCGGTCGCGCCGATGGGGTGACCGTGGGCAATCGCGCCGCCTTCGACGTTGACGATGTCTTCGGCCAGACCCAATTCGCGCGAACAGACGATGGCAATGGCGGCAAAGGCTTCGTTGATTTCCACCCGTTGCAAGTCGCCCACTGACCACTTTGCGCGTTCGAGCGCCTGACGCGTCGCCGGAATCGGCCCCAGGCCGAAATAACCCGGCTCGACCGCAGCCACGCCATAACTCACCAGCCGCGCCAGCGGCTGCAAGCCATTGCGCTCGGCCCAGCCGCGTTCGGCCACGATCATGGCCGCAGCCGCGGTGTTCAGACCCGGCGCATTGCCCGCAGTAATGGTGCCGTTGTCGCGGAAAGCGGGTTTGAGCTTGGACAGCGTATCCAGCGTGGTTTCCGGACGGTTGTGCTCATCCTTGACGAAAAGCTCGATCCCTTTGCGCCCCTTGACCTCGACGCCGACGATCTCGGCGTCGAACTTGCCCGCCGCCTGCGCCGCGGAAAAGCGCTGCTGTGAACGCAGCGCCCAAGCGTCCTGCTCGGCGCGGGTGAGGCCGAACTTGGTCACCAAATCCTCAGTATGCCAGCCAGAATGCTTGCCGCTGAAAGCGTCGTTCAGACCGTCGAGCAGCATGCTGTCGAGCACTTGGCCATCGCCCATGCGCATACCCCAGCGGCCAGCGGGCAATAGATAAGGTGCCAGGTCCATGTTTTCCATGCCACCGGCGATGGCGCACTGGATCTGACCGGTCATGACTTCCAACGCGGCGCTGACGATGGCCTGCGCACCTGAACCGCACACGCGGTTGACCGTCATGGCCGGCACGTCGACCGGCAGCCCGCCGCCGATCGCCGCCTGACGCGATGGGTTCATTTTGCAGCCAGCCTGAATCACCTGGCCGAACACCAGAGTCTGCACCTTGGCCGGATCGAGATGGGCGCGCTGGAGGGTTTCGCGCACCACATCGCCACCGAGGGAGGTGGCGGGGGTATTTTTGAGTGTGCCGTTGTAGGTTCCGATGGCAGTGCGCACGGGTGCGCATAAAACGATTTGAGGTGCGGACATGGTGGTTTCCGATCGGCAGAAGAATGCGTTGTGCTGGTCAGGCTGCGGCAGACGACGAGCCGGCGAATTCGTCGATGGCCTGCAGCAGCGGAGTCATGTACATCATGGCGGGGCCGCCGTGCATGAGTACCGCAAGGAAACCGGCCTCGATCAACTCGTCGCGCTTTGCCCCGGCGTGCACCGCATGCTTGACGTGAAAGGCGATGCACCACTCGCACTGCGCCGCAACCGACAACGCCACATTCACCAGTTCCTTTTCCTTGGACGACAAAGCAGGGCCGGATTCGGCCTTGCCCATGAAGTTCATGAACGCCTGCACCTCGTTGGGGTGGCTCTTGCCCAAGGTGTTCACTAGCGCTTCGACTTCGTGCAGCCTGTCGTGCATCGGGGTTTGGGTCATGCTGTCCTCCGTCTCGATCGGGATCGTCGTATCAGTCAACTACTCAGTCAACTACTCAGTCAACTACTCAGTCAACTACTGCGCTTGCGCGCGGGAGCGGACGGCTTTTTGCCGCCCGCAGCATGGTGCTGCGCCTGCTCGCTCATCAACCTGGTGGCTCGTTGCTGCGCGTTTTGCATGGCTTCGATCGCCTGGGTCGTCGCCTCCACCGCCGTCTGGAACAGCGCTTGCAACGGCTCCGTGCCCGCGGGCAAGGCGCTCACTCCCTGCTTGGCGCTGTCCTGCACCTGCGTTTGCACACGACGCAAGTTGGCCGTGAGGATTTCGCTCATTTCCGCCTGCGTGTCGGCGACGATCCGGACAAAGTTTTCCCAATCGTTTTGCCAATCGTTTGGCAGATCGTTTGGCCGATCGCCGATCCGCTTTTCGCCAGCGGCAGGCAATGCGCCCGCAGGCGCCG
>JBFXEK010000082.1:0-6473 GCA_050180155.1 Thiomonas sp.
AAGTATGCATGCCGCGGCCGGAACGAGGCGGGCATGAATGAGTTGCGCGTGCTCATCATCGACGACCACGCGCTGCTGGGCGAGAGCCTGGCACGCTTTCTCGGCTCCAGCGGCATGCAGGCGCACTGGTGCGGCCAGGCCGAGCCTGCGCTGCAACTGGTACGCACGCAGCGCTGGAGCGCGGTGCTGCTCGACGTGTCGATGCCCGAAGGCAACGGCCTGGATCTGCTCAAACGCATCAAGGCGCTGCACCCCGCGCTGCCCGTGCTGATGCTGAGCATGCACCCCGAGCAGCAGTTCGCGCTGCGCGCGCTGCGCGGCGGCGCCGCAGGTTACCTGACCAAAGGCAGCAGCCCGGACGTGCTGGTCGAGGCCATCCACAAAGTCGTGCACGGCGGGCGCTACCTCACGCCCGGAGTGGCCGAGCAACTGGCCGAATACATCAACGCTGGCGACACCGCCGAGGCGGCGCACGCCCGCCTGTCGGACCGCGAAATGCAGGTGTTCCTGCGCCTGGTCGAGGGGCAAACGGTGAATCAGGTGGCCGAGGCGCTGCACATCAGCTGCAAAACGGTGAGCACGCACAAAACCCGGCTGATGCACAAACTCGGCCTGACGAACGACGCCGATCTGGTGCGCTACGCCATGCACGAAGGCATCGTGCGCTGACCTGCCCGGCGACGCCTGACGGCGCCGGTTTCTATACTGCCGGACATGCACACTCCGTTTTCCGCCGATCGCGCCGTGCAATGGGCGCGCGACACCCTGGACATCGAAGCAAACGCGCTGCTGGCGCTGCGCCAGCGGCTGGCCGCCCCGCCGCTGGCCGACGCTTTTGCGCAGGCGGTGCGCTGCATTCTCGACAGTCCCGGGCGGGTCGTCGTCTCGGGCATGGGCAAATCGGGCCACGTCGGGCGCAAAATCGCCGCCACGCTGGCGTCCACCGGCACCCCAGCGTATTTCGTCCACCCGGCCGAAGCCAGCCACGGCGACCTGGGCATGGTGACCAAGGACGACGTCTTCCTCGCTCTGTCCAACTCCGGCGAAACCGAGGAGCTCACGCGCATCGTGCCGCAGGTCAAGCGCCTGGGCGCGCGGCTCATCGGCATGACCGGGCGCACCGACTCGACGCTGGCGCGGCACGCCGACATCCTGCTCGATTGCGCCGTCGAGCAGGAAGCCTGCCCGCTCAACCTCGCCCCCACCGCCAGCACCACGGCGCAGCTCGCGCTGGGCGACGCGCTGGCCGTGGCGCTGCTCGACGCCCGTGGCTTCGGCCCGGAGGATTTCGCCCGCACCCACCCCGGCGGCAGTCTCGGGCGCAAGTTGCTCACGCATGTGCGCGACGTGATGCGCAGCGGCGCAGCCGTGCCCAGCGTGCGCGGCGACGCGCCGTTCACCGCGGCGCTGATGGAAATCACGCGCAAAGGGTTGGGCATGACCGCGGTGGTCGATGCGCAAGGCGTGCTCAGCGGCATCATCACCGACGGTGATCTGCGCCGGCTGATCGAAAAAGGCGCGCCGCTGGCTGCGCTACAGGCGCAGCAGGCAATGCACCCGCAGCCGCGCACCATCGGCCCGGACGCGCTCGCCGTCGAAGCGGTGCAGCTCATGGAGCAATACCGCATCAACCAATTGCTCGTGGTCGATACGCAGAACAAGCCGGTAGGTGCGCTGAACATGCACGATTTGTTCGCCGCCAAGGTCATTTGAAACCGTCGAAAATACGATTTTCCGCCATCCCGCTGGCCCGGCAAGCTCCGGCGCAACGGCGGCGACAGCGCAAGGAACCGAGATGGACGCCACGCCCCTCCTGAACTTCGACGCCGAACTCGTGCTTGCCGCGCTCGACGTGCGGCTCTTGCTGCTCGACGTCGACGGCGTGCTCACCCCTGGCGACCTGCTCTACGGCGCGCATGGCGAGGAGCTCAAACGCTTTTCCACCGTCGACGGCCACGGCCTGAAGCTGCTGTTGCACGCCGGCGTCGAGCCGGTGATCGTCTCCGGCCGCGACAGCGCCGCGCTGCGCGCGCGCATCGCCGAGCTCGGCCTGCGCCACAGCATCCTCGGCAGTGGCGCCAAGCTGCCAGCGGTGCAGGCGTTGCTCGACCGGCTGCAACTCGGCTGGGAGCAGGTGGCGGTCATCGGCGACGACTGGCCCGACCTGCCGCTGCTCGCCCGCGCCGCGTTCAGCGCCGCGCCGCCCAGCAGCCACCCGGAGGTGCTGGCGCGCGTGCGCCACGTCACCCGCGCCGCTGCCGGGCTGGGTGCGGTGCGCGAAATCTGCGACCTGCTGCTGACCGCGCGCGGTGCTTACGCCCGGCTGCTGCAAGACGCTCTGGACGGCAAACCGCACACCCCGGTGGCAGCCGCCGATCCGATCCACGGTACGCTGGCCGAACCCGGCGCGGTGCAGCCCAGCGCGCGCTGAAAGCAACGCCACCATGCACCCGGCTCTGCGTCAGTTCTGGTTGCGGCTCAGCGCCTGGACGCCGATCGCGCTGCTGGCCATCGCCGCAGCGTTCAGTTGGTGGGTGGCGCAGGTGGTGATGCGCGCCGAGCAGCCTGCGGCCATCGCGCCGGCGCGCTCGTCGCTGCCGGACTATCTGCTGCACCAGTTTTCCGCGGCGCGCTACGACGACCGCGGCGTCCTCCGTGCCGTGCTGCAAGGCGAGCAAATGGTGCATCTGCCCGCCAGCGACACCTTCGACATCGCCGCGCCGCAACTGCGCGTCGTCAACCCGCAGGGCGTGGTGGTCACGTCCTCGGCGCTGCGCGGCTTGTCGAACAAAGACGGCAGCAACGTGCAATTACTCGGCGACGCCGTGGTGCAGCGCAGCGGCGGCAGCCAGCAGCCGATCGTCGTGCGCAGCGCGTTTCTCAACATCTTTCCCAACCAGCAAATCGTGCAGTCGAACCGGCCGACCGTCGTCACGCAGGGAGCGACGCGGTTTAGCGGCGATTCGCTCGATTTCGACGGCGTCGCCGGCACGGTGGCGATGCACGGCCGGGTGCGCGCCGTCATCGTTCCCGGCGCACAAACCGCGTTGCAGCCATGACCGCCGATACCGCGACCGCTCCCATCGTCGTGCTCACCGGCGCGTCCAGCGGGCTCGGCGCAGCGCTGGCTGCGGTGTACGCCGCGCGCGGCTGGCGGCTGGCCCTCGTCGCCCGGCGCGCCGAATTACTCGACGCGGTGGCGCGCGGCTGCGGCCTGGACCCCGCTGACGGCAGCCGCGTGCGGCTGATCGCCACCGACGTGCGCGACTTCGACCGCCTGCGCGCCGAGGCCGACATCCTGCTGCGCCAGTGGGGTTGCCCGCAGGTGGTCATCGCCAACGCCGGCATCAGCCACGGCGTGGACCTGTCGCAGGCCGACGACCTGCAAGTCGCGCTCGACATCATGGACGTCAACTGGGGCGCGGCGTTGGCCACGCTGTCGCCGTTCATCGCGCCGATGCGCGCGCGCGGCAGCGGCACGCTGGTGGGTATTGCCAGCGTCGCCGGCGTGCGCGGCCTGCCGTGCCATGCGGCGTATTGCGCGAGCAAGGCGGCGCTGATCCGCTCGCTCGAAAGCTTGCGCGTGGAACTGCGGCCTGCCGGAGTGAAGGTGGTGACCATCAGCCCCGGTTACGTGGCCACGGCGATGACCGCGGGCAACCGCTTTCGCATGCCGTTTTTGCTCACCCCCGAGGTGTTCGCGCAGCGTGCGGTGCGCGCCATCGACGCCGGGCGGGCGTACGCCACCATCCCGTGGCAGATGGCGGTGCTGAGCAAATTCCTCCACGTCGTGCCGCGGGCGATTTTCGACCGCTATGCCGGGCGCTACGGCCGCAAGCCGCGCAAAGACGATTGCGCGCCGTGCCAAGCGATGACACGGCGCAACCGCATCCGGCGCGGCGGGCGCTGACGCTCAGCCCTGCGCCGCGGTCAGCGCGGCGTCGAGCACGTCCAGCGCCTCGTCGAACACCGCTTGGGGGATGGTCAACGGAAACAGGAAGCGGATGACGTTGTAGTCCACGCCGCAGGTCAGCAGGATCAGCCCGCGCTGCAGCGCCTGCGCCTGCACCCGCTTGGTGAACGCGGCGTCGGGCGCGCCGCTGGCCGGGTCGTTGAACTGCACCGCGACCATCGCGCCCAGCCCGCGCACGTCGGCGATGTTCGGCACGTCGGCGCGACGGGCGTTGAGCCGCGCCTTGAGCGCATCGCCCAGCTTCTGTCCGCGCGCGGGCAGCGCTTCGTCGCGCATGACGTCGATCACCGCGTGCGCGGCGGCGATCGCCAGCGGGTTGCCGGCGTAGGTGCCGCCCAGTCCTCCGGGCGCGGGCGCGTCCATGATGTCGGCGCGGCCGGTCACCGCCGACAGCGGCGTGCCCGCAGCCAGCGATTTGGCGATGGTCATCAAATCGGGCAGCACCCCGGTCTGCTCGTAAAAGTGTTCCATCGCGAACAGCTTGCCGGTGCGGCCAAAGCCGGTTTGCACTTCGTCGGCAATCAGCACGATGCCGTGCGCGTCGCACAACTCGCGCAGCCATTTCACCGCATCGGCGGAGATGACGTTGAACCCGCCCTCGCCCTGGATCGGCTCGAAAATGATCGCCGCCACCCGCGACGGTTCGATGTCGGCCTTGAACAGATGGTCGACGGCTTTTTTCACCGCGGCCAGATCGCTGCCCTCGGCTGGAAACGGCGCGTGGTAGATCTCCGGCGGAAACGGGCCGAACCCGGCCTTGTACGGCTGCACCTTGCCGGTGAGCGACACGGCAAACAGGCTGCGACCGTGGAACGCACCGCCAAACGCGATGACCCCGCCGCGGCCGGTGTGGGCGCGGGCGATTTTCACCGCGTTTTCCACCGCCTCGGCGCCGGTGGAAAACAGCGCGGTCTTTTTCGCATGGCTGCCGGGGGTCAGGGCGTTGAGCTTTTCCGCCAGGCTGACGTAGCTCTCATACGGCACGACCTGGTAGCAGGTATGGGTGAAGCGCTGCAACTGCGCTTCGATCGCGGCGACGATGCGCGGATGGCGGTGGCCGACGTTGAGCACGGCGATACCGCCGGCAAAGTCGATGAAGCGCCGGCCTTCGACATCCCACAGCTCGGCGCCCTCGGCGCGGTCGGCGTAGAAGCCGGCCATCACGCCGACTCCGCGAGGGGTGGCGGCGGCTCGCCGGGCCTGCAATTGCTCGTTGGCTGAGTGGTTCATGGCAAGTCTCCGTTCATGTGCTGTCATGCCACGCTTTATTGCGCGTCGATGCGCATCCAGGTGGTCTTGAGTTCGGTGTATTTGTCGAAGGCGTGCAGCGACTTGTCGCGGCCGTTGCCCGACTGCTTGACCCCGCCGAAGGGCACGGTGATGTCGTCTTCGTCGTACTGGTTGACGTGCACGGTGCCGACCTGCAGCGCGCGCGACACCCGCACCGCGCGGTCGAGGTTGCGTGTCCACACTCCGGCGTGCAGGCCGTAGGTCGAGTCGTTGGCGATGGCGATCGCCTCGGCTTCAGTGTGGAAGCGGATCACCGCCAGCACCGGGCCGAAAATTTCCTCGCGGGCGATTTTCATGCTGTTTTTCACCCCGTCGAACACCGTCGGCGCCACGTACTGCCCGCCGGTGTGTTCGAGCGCGCGGCAGCCGCCGACCAGGCAGCGCGCGCCTTCTTCCTTTCCGGACTGGATGTAGCCCAGCACCGTCTGCGTCTGGGTTTCATCGACCAGCGCGCCCAGCACGGTGTCCGGGTCCAGCGGGTCGGCCGGGTGGTACTGCGGCGTGAGCGCGGCGAGTTTTTCGACAAAAGCGTCGGCGATGCTGTCCTGCACCAGCAGCCGCGACGGCGCGTTGCAGCTCTCGCCCTGGTTGTAGAACATGCTGCCGATCGCCGTTTCGGCGGCGCGGTCGAGGTCGTCGAAATCGGCGAACACGATATTGGCCGACTTGCCGCCGAGTTCGTTGTACACGCGCTTCAGGTTGCTGCGGCTGGAATACTCCAGCATGCGCCGGCCGGTGCGGGTCGAGCCGGTAAAGCCGATGGCGTCCACATCCATGTGCAGCGCCAGCGCCTCGCCGGCTTCGTGGCCGTAACCGGGAACGACGTTGAGCACGCCCTCCGGCAGCCCGGCGTCGAGCGCCAGCTCGGCCAGCCGCAGCGCGGTCAGCGGCGATTTTTCGCTCGGCTTGAGCACCACGCTGTTGCCCGCTGCCAGCGCCGGGCCGATTTTCCATGCGGCCATGAGCATCGGGTAGTTCCAAGGCACGATGGCGCCGACCACGCCGACCGGCTGGCGAGTCACCAGCGCCAGCGCATCGTCGCCGGTCGGGGCGATTTCGTCGTAAATCTTGTCGATGGCTTCGCCGAACCACTGGATGCAGCGCGCCGCGGCGGGCACGTCGGTGTTCAGACTGTTGCGGATGGGCTTGCCCATGTCCAGGGTTTCGAGCAGCGCGAGTTCGTCGCGCGCCGCGCGCATCGCCTCGGCGA
>JBFXEK010000083.1:0-6432 GCA_050180155.1 Thiomonas sp.
TCGAATCCCCTAGGGGACGCCAGATCAAAAGATCTGGATGGAGTGGTAGTTCAGTTGGTCAGAATACCGGCCTGTCACGCCGGGGGTCGCGGGTTCGAGCCCCGTCCACTCCGCCAACCAATTCATAAAATCTTGCTGTCGTCGATGAGCCCACATTGCGATGTGGGCTCATCGCATTTCAGGCGATCGGCAAATCGCATTTCGTTACAACATCCCGCACCAATCCCAGCAGAATGCCTCCTTTTGGGTGAAAGGGTGCATGACAGTCGCAGAGTTGAAAGCGCAATTGCGCCAGCAGGCGCAGGGGGCGCTGAGTTTGGACGTCGCGTACATTGGCGTGGTCAATGGCTTGTTCAGCCAGCTGCATCGCCTGGGCAGGGCCACGGCGCTGCGCCTTGCGCAGGAGGCGGCGATGGATGATGGCTATGTGCTGCGGTGGTGTGACGCCGCGTTTGCTTTCGGCTATCTCGATGCCTGCGGCGACGAGTTCACCCTGACCACACTTGGCGAGGCAATGCGCCCGGAGGCTCCCGACAGCCTGATGCCGTTGGCGGTGCAGTCGGTGCTGTCGGCGCATATGGCCGAGCGTGCCGCCGGGTTGATGCGCACGGGCGAAAGGCCGGGAGAGGGCGTGCTCGCCGAACGACAGACGATGCTGCCGTGGTTCGGGCCGATGCTCGAAGCGAATTTCTCGGCGCTGTTCGAGCACACCATCTGCCCGCAAGTGCCGGCTTTTGCCGCGGTGAATGCACGCGGAGGTCTGGCGATCGACCTGGGTTGCGGCAACGGCTGGTATCTGCGCGCACTGCTGCGGCGTTGTGGGCTCTTGCGCGGCCTGGGCATCGACGGTTTCGAGGAAAACATCCGCCAGGCCCGGGAACTGGCGCAACGCGAGGGCCTGCAGGCACGGTTGCAATTTCACACGGGCGACATTCACAATCTGCAACTGACCGAAGCGGCCGATTTGATCGCCATGAACCGCGCGCTGCACCACGTTTGGGAAAACGGTGCGCATACGCTGTTGTCGTGGCTGCGTGACCAGCTCAAACCAGGCGGTTTCGTCGTCATCTGGGAGCCGGCTTGGCCGTCGCAGCGGCAGCTGCTGCGGCAACCCGCCCTGCGCGGTATGGCGTTTCAAAACCTCAGCGAGCATGTGCAGGGCAACCATTTTTTGCAGCCGGTGGAGATCGAAACGGTGTTGGCGCAGGTCGGTTTGCCGGCGCAGACCTACCGCTTCGGCACGGACGGCAGCGAGGCGGTGATCGTGGGGCAGCGCCCGGCTTGAGGGCGGGGCAGAGTCGGCCGGCCCGTCGCAGCACGGCGGCAGGGCCTGCGTGGTGGGCGCGTTGCCGGCGTTGCCAGGGCTGAAAACCGCGGCCAGACTTGCCGCGACGGGGCGTTGCCCATTGGGTTTGCTGGTCGGCGGGAATAAAACGACACGTCATCGCGTCTATGGAGCACTGCGTGCTGCCGGCCGGACGATCACCGTGGTCAGGGCCGCTGCGGCGCGCGCTTCATCCATCACTGCCTTCATGGAGACTGTCATGGCCTTGTATTTTTCCCGCCCTTCGTGCCGTTCGTTTGCTGTAGTCGGCGTGATTGCCGCCCTGCTGACCGCGCCGCTGGCGCATGCCGAAAGTGCTGCAGACGCCGCCAGAGCGCGGATCGACGCCATCGCCAGCGGAAACGAAACCGCGATCAACGCGGCTTATGCGCCGGGCGCCGTGCTCGAATGGGTGGGCGGGCCGCTCGATGGCCGCTACGCCACGCCGCAGTCCATCGCCGCGGTATGGGCCAAGTTTGCCAAGGCCAATCCGCATCTGCAGGCCCGGGTGTCCGATCTGAAAGCGGCCGTCAACCCCAAGGGCGCGACCGTCAGCGCGGATGTGGTGTTTTCCGGCAAAAGCAACATTCCCGTGCGTTATGTCCTGACATACCGTGAAGGCAAGCTGGTGGCGGAAATCTGGCAAGTCGATCCGGAGCTGGCGGCGTCTGGCGGATATTGACCGGCAGGCTGCGCACTGCCGCCCGCGCGTTGCCGACCGCAGACCGCCGCCATGGCTGACCGCCAACAACTGCTGATCGAGCAGATTCCGCATCTGCGCCGTTATGCGCGGGTGCTGACTTCCGGCCGCGCCGCGGATGCCGACGATCTGGTGCAAGATACCTTGGAGCGTGCACTGGCCAAATGGGGGCTGTGGCGCGGCGCGGGCAGCGTGCGGCCCTGGTTGTTTTCCATCATGCACAACTTGTTCGCCGATCAATGCGCCGGAGCATCGCGCGGAGCCAGCGTGGCGCTGGACGATTTGCCCGAGCCTTTGCATCCGCAGCAACCCGCGGCGCAGGAGCTGAGGCTGCAGGCGCTGCAGCTCATCGACGCACTGCAGCGCCTGCCACTGCCGCAGCGGGAAGTGTTGTTGCTGGTTGCCGTCGAAGGCATGAGCTATGCTGAAGCGGCGCGCGCCCTGGGCGTGCCGCAGGGAACGGTGATGTCGCGCTTGTCGCGGGCGCGCACGCAACTCTGGCAGCTCGGCGCCGCCGATGCCGCGCAGCCGCGGCCGGCGCTGCGTGTGATCGACGGCGAAAGGACGATCGGATGAGCGCGTTTCGGCTCGATCGCCAAACCCTGATGGCTTACGTCGACGGCCAGCTCGACGCGAAACGCCATGCCCAGGTGGAACAAGCCATCGACGCCGATTCGCGGCTGGCCGCCGAGGTGCAGGCGTTGCAGCAACAGACCGCGGCGCTGCGTGCTGCGCTGGATCCGCTGCTGGACGAACCCATCCCGCCGCGTCTGCTGCACCACGCCGCGCCGCCGCGGCGGCAGTGGGTGCAGGCAGTGGTCGTGGCGTTGCTCGTCGGCGTGAGCGCAGTGGTCGGTGGCGTCGTGACTTCGCAGTGGCGCGCGTCTGGCGGGCCGGCACTCGCACAAGGCGAAGAGGGCGCCCAGCATTTCGTGCAGCAGGCTGTGCTGGCCTACGCCGTGTACACCCCGGATCCGCGTCGACCGGTGGAAGTGCGCAACGGCAGCGACCTGACCACCTGGCTGTCGCGCCGACTGGACCGCCCCATCATCGCTCCCGACAGTCTGCCCGGCGGGCTGGAGCTCATGGGCGGGCGACTGTTGCCGGGCATGCCAGGCAAACCCGCAGCTCAGATCATGTACCAGGACGCGCAGGGTAGGCGGCTGACCGTTTACCTGCGCGGCATGGCCAAACCGACGGCGCAAACGGCGTTTCGCCTCGTCACTTCGGGGCGGGCCACCACGCTGTACTGGGTGGACCGCAATTGGGGTTACGCCGTCACCGGCGACCTGCCACGCGACGCCCTGCTCCAGGCGGCCAAGGCGCTGTATGCGCGCTACAGCGCCGCCGCGCAGCCGTCCGCCGTGCCGGCCGCAGCCACGCCGCGCGCGTGAGGGCCAGCCATGTTCCCGCATCAACCCCCGCAGCGGCGCCGCTGCTGCGTTGTTCCGTCTGCCTGCAGACGGGTTTTCACGGCCGCTGGCCGTCAGAGGCGATGACCATGAAACAACGATTCCCTGAAGTGCTGCGCGTGGTGTCCACGCCTGCGAAAGTCTTGCCCGAACGAGCCGTCTTCCCGCCTACCCCGGCAGGGCTGGCTGCGGCGGTCGCGTATGCCGCCACCCAGTGGGGCGTGCTGCTGCGGGTGTGCACACGCCAGCGTGAAAGCTGGAGCATGAGGCCCTTCATCTTGTCGGCAATGCTGCTGGCCGCCTCGCCGTGGTCGAACGCAGCGCAGGTGCCAACACCGGCAAGCCTGTGGCAGCAGATTCAGGCGCTGCAGGCCAGCCATGCGCTGATGATCGGCAGCCGCGCCGAGCAGCCCGGCTCGCGCGAGGTCGATGTTTACACCACCGATCTGGCCAACGCCGCGGCGAACGACGCGATCGCCGCCGCCGCAGGCGTGCTCAAAGTCAAGCGCTATCCGAATGGCGCTTTGGTCGTCAAGGAAAATGAAAATGCGGCGAAAAAACTCACGGGCATCACCGCGATGCTCAAGCTGTCCGGATATGACAAGGCAGACCGCGACTGGGTGATGGCCGCCTACAAACCGGACGGCCGAGTCGTCTCCTACGGCAAAGTGCAGGCCTGCATCGCCTGCCACGTTATGGTGACAGCGCAGGACCTGGTGTTTGCCCCGCCGCCTGAGCAGCTTTTGCCGGTGTCCGTGTGGAAAGCGTTTTTTCCCAAGCAGGCGCTGTCGGCGCAATACGTCAATCTGCTCGAACAGCACCCCGAAGCGATCGTGAAATGACACGCTCGTTTGCTGCGCGACACGCCTTGGCGCTACCCGTGCCCCATGGGGATGCATCGCCCCGCTGGGCCGTTGAGGCAAGGCACCGTGGCGATGAACCCGCAGCGTGTCGTCTCACACCGCCACGCCGCAAAACGGTTTGACGGGCAGCAGCACGAAGCTGGATTTGACGTCTTCCACCGCTTCGTGCTTGAGCAGGGTGTCGAGGACGAAATGGGCGTAGTGCTGCATGTCCTGCACATGCACCCGCAGCAGATAGTCCATCTCCCCGGTCAGCGCCAGGCACTCGACCACCTCGGGCCAGGTCTGCACCGCAGCGGCAAAGCTGTCCTGCGGCGCGTGCTGGCGGTCGGGGCGATGTTTTTCCAGCCGCACCGACAGCACCGCGGTCAGCGCCAGCCCGAGCGCGCGGGGATCGACACGGGCGCTGTAGCCGCAGATGACGCCTGCGGCTTCGAGCCGCTTGATACGCCGCTGCACCGCAGATGGCGACAGGCCGACCGCCTCGGCGAGTTGATCCTGGGTCAGCCGCGCGTCTTTTTGCAGCAGCGCCAGCAGCTTGCGGTCGATGCGGTCGAGGCTGGCGGGCTCGGTGGGCTGGCGCGGCATGGCAGGCTCACAGATGGGTGCGCAGCGACCACAGCTCGGGAAACAGCACCACGTCCAGCCGCCGCCGCAGGTAGCTCACGCCGCTGGTACCGCCGGTGCCGGTTTTGTGGCCGATCACCCGCTCGACCGTGGTGACATGGCGAAAGCGCCACAGCCGAAACGCATCTTCCAGGTCGATGAGTTCCTCACCGAGCTGGTACAGCTCCCAGTGCGCGCGCGGGTCGCGGTAGACCGCCAGCCACGCCGCCTCGACCGCCTCGCTGGCAGCGTGCGGCTGGGAGAAGTCGCGCTCGGTGGCCTGCGGCGGCAGCGCAAAGCCGCGCCGCGCCAGCAGCCTCAGCGCGCGGTCGTACAGGCTGGGCGCAGCCAGATCGGCCTGCAGTTGCGCCAGCTGCTGCGGCCGCTGCGCGTGCGGCTGCAGCATCGCCGCATTCTTGTTGCCGAGCAGGAACTCGATGCTGCGGTACTGCCAGCTCTGAAATCCGCTGGAGCGCGCCAGACACGGGCGGATCGCGCTGTACTCGCTCGGGGTCATGGTCGCCAGCACGTCCCAGGCGTGGACGAGCTGCTCGAATATGCGCGAGACGCGCGAGAGCATTTTGAACGCTGGCGGCAGGTCGTCGGCGTCGATGCGCTGCATCGCCTGCCGCAGCTCGTGCAGCAGCAGCTTCATCCACAGCTGGCTGGTCTGGTGCTGGACGATGAACAGCAGCTCGTTCGGGTCGGGCGATAGCGGGTGCTGCGCCGAGAGCACGGCGTCGAGGTGCAGGTAGTCGCCGTATTGCAGGTCGGGCGCGGCGGGGGTTGCGGTTGCGGTGTTCATTCCGGTATCTCAGGTCACGCCCACCCGCGCCACGGCGCGCTGGTGCGCGCCGCCGAGCATCGCTGCGTGGATCGCTTCGACCGCGTCCCACACATCGGCGTAGCGGATATAAAGCGGAGTGAAGCCAAAGCGCAGCAGATCGGGCTGGCCGTCGACCCCGGCACGGAAGTCGCCGACCACGCCGCGGTCGATCAGCTCGCGCATCAGCGCAAAACCGTCGCCCGGCACCGCGAACGACACCTGGCTGCCGCGCCGCGCGTGTTCCTGCGGGGTGAGGATGCGGATGGCAAAGCGGTCCAGCCGCTCGCGCAGCCGGGCGAGGAACAGATCGCCCAGCGCCAGCGACTTGGCGCGCAGCGCGGCCATGCCGCCCAGCGGCTCGGCGGCGAGCACCGTGTCCACCCCGCAGTCGAGCGCGTGCAGCGCCAGCACCGGCGGAGTGCCGCAGAGAAAGCGCGCACTGCCGGCGGCGGGCTGGTAGTCGGGGGCGAAGGCGAACGGCGCGGCATGGCCGATCCAGCCCGACAGCGGCTGCCGCACGCGGTCGGCATGGCGCGGGTGCGCCCAGACGAAGGCCGGCGCGCCGGGGCCGCCGGTGAGATATTTGTAGCCGCAGCCGATGGCGAAATCGGCGTCGGCCGCGTGCAGATCGACCGGCACCGCGCCGGCCGAGTGCGCCAGATCCCACACCGTCAGCGCCCCGGCGGCGTGCGCCTGCGCGG
>JBFXEK010000084.1:0-6424 GCA_050180155.1 Thiomonas sp.
ACGATCTTCACCGGCTCGCCCATGTCGAGCACGTAGATCTGCCCGCTCTGCCCCATCAGCCCGGCCTGCAGCACGAGCTGCGCGGCTTCGGGGATGGTCATGAAGTAGCGCACGATGTCCGGGTGCGTCACCGTCACCGGCCCGCCGGCGGCGATCTGCGCGGCAAAGCGCGGCACCACGCTGCCGCTGGAGCCCAGCACGTTGCCGAAGCGCACCGCGCAGCAATGCGTGACGGGATGCTGCGCGGCGTGTGCCTGGAGCGCGAGGTCGGCCAGACGCTTGCTCGCCCCCATCACATTCGTCGGATTGACCGCCTGGTCGGTGGAAATGAGCACGAAGCGGTGCGCGCCGCAGGCGCTGGCGGCGCGCGCGGCGTTGAGCGTTCCCAGCACATTGGTGCGCAGCGCCTCGACGGCGTTGTCGTGCTCCATCAGCGGCACGTGTTTGTACGCCGCGGCGTGGAACACCACCGCCGGGCGGTGACGCGCGAACAGATCGAGCAGCCGCTGCGCCTCGCGCACATTGGCGGTGTAGTAGCGCACGTCGAGCTCGGGAAAGCGTGATTTGAACTCCTGCTCCAGCGCGTAAATCGCGATTTCCGAGGCGTCGATGCACACCAGCTGGCGCACGCCGAAGCGCGCGATCTGCCGGCACAGTTCGGAGCCGATGCTGCCGCCCGCGCCGGTGACCAGCGCCACCTGAGCGGCGAGCAGTTCCGACAGCGCGCGCACGTCGAGCTGCACCGCTTCGCGGCCGAGCAGATCGGCCAGTTCCATCTGCCGCGGCGCCGTGCCGCCAGCGCCGGTTTGCAGCCAGTCGTCGGCGCGCGGCAGGGTGAGCAGCGCCAGCCGCGCGTCGCTGGCGCGCAGCAGCAGCTCGCGCCGCTCGGCACTGCCCGGTGCGCTGGCGATCAGCGCGTGCGCCGCGCCGAACTGCTGCGCCACCGCTGGCAAATCGTCGATACCCGCGGCCACGCGCACCCCCTGCACGCTGCGGCCGACCTCGGCGCGCTGCGGGCTGACCAGCGCCACCACCTGCCAGAGCGCGCTGCCGCGCAGCGCCTGCAGCGCGCGCGCGGCATCGTCGAGCCGGCCCAGCACCAGCAGCGGCTTGCCCTGACCGCTGCGGCGTGTGACCCGGCCTTCGGCCAGGATGCGCGCACCCAGCCGCAAACCCAGCAGCAGCGCGGCGGCAAACAGCGGGTGCAGCAACACGATCGAGCGCGGGAAATTGGGCAGCCGCAACAGCAGCAATACCGCAGCCAGCGCCAGCGCGGCCACCAGCATCGCCGCGACCAGACGCTTGAACTCGGGCACGCTGGTGTGCCGCCAAGGTGTGCGGTACGCCCCCATCGCCGACAGTGCCACCACCCAGACCGCAGCCGCCAGCGGGGTGCTGATCCACAGAATCTGCCCGAGGTTCAGCGGCGGATTGTTGCGCAACAGGCTGAAGCGGAAGGCAAACGCCAGCAGCCAAGCCACGGCGACGACGACGAAGTCGGCCGCTGCCGGTCTGGCGGCGTTGCGCCACGCCGCGCCAGGCCAAGCCGTCATGCCGCGCTCCGCAGCGGCAACGCCAGGCCGCGCGCGACCAGTTCGCAGACGCGCTGGCGCTGTGCTGCGTTCAGATTCGACCCGGACGGCAGGCAGACGCCGCCGGCGAACAACGCGGCGCTGACATCCTGCCCCGGAGCGTGTGCGAAGTAGCGGCTGCCGGCGTACAGCGGCTGCAGGTGCATCGGTTTCCACACCGGGCGCGCCTCGACGTTGTGACGTTCGAGGAAATCGAGCAGCGCGTCGCGTCGCTGCTGCGCGTCGTCGCCTTCGAGCACGAAGGCCGACAGCCAGCGCGTGCACTGGTGGCCCGCAGGCTCGGCCATCCAACGCAGGCCGGCAACGCCGGCCAGGGCTTCGCGGTAGTGCGCAAACACCTCGCGCCGGGCCTGCACCCGCTGCTGCAGCACGCGCAGCTGGCCGCGACCGATGCCCGCCAGCACATTCGACAACCGGTAGTTGTAGCCGTCCTCGACGTGCTCGTAATGCCGCGCCGGCTCGCGCGCCTGGGTGGACAGTTTGCGCGCGTGCTCGATCATTGCCCGGTCACGCCCCACCAGCATGCCGCCGCCCGACGTGGTGATGATTTTGTTGCCGTTGAACGAAAACACCGCCAGCCGGCCGAAGCTGCCGCTGGGCCGTCCTTTGTACGTCGCGCCGAGCGACTCGGCGGCGTC
This sequence comes from Thiomonas sp., assembly GCA_050180155.1. Taxonomy (GTDB): domain Bacteria; phylum Pseudomonadota; class Gammaproteobacteria; order Burkholderiales; family Burkholderiaceae_C; genus Thiomonas. Next base: position 2,231 of record JBFXEK010000084.1, read on the forward strand.
TTCGAGCATCGGCACGCCGTAGGCGTCGAGCAAGGGCAAGATCGCGTCCATCTCGGCGCTCTGGCCGTAGAGGTTGACCACCACCGCGGCCTTGGGCGTGATGCCTTGGCCGCGCAGGGTGCGCAGCGCGCGCTCGAGCGCCTGCGGCGACAGGTTCCAGCCCTGCGGCTCGGAATCGACGAACACCGGGGTGGCGCCGAGCTGCTTGATCGGGTTGGCGCTGGCGACGAACGTCAGGCTGGAGCACAGCACCACGTCGCCGGGCCCGACGCCCAGCAGCCGCAGGCCCAGGTGCAGCGCCGCCGTGCCCGAGCTGGTCGCCGCGGCGTGCGGTACGCCCACCAGCGCGGCGACTTCGCGTTCGAAGGCGTCGACGTGCGGCCCGAGCGGGGCGATCCAGTTGCTGCTGAACGCCTCTTGCACCAGCGCGACTTCGTCTTCGCCCAGATGCGGCGACGACAGCCAGACGCGCTGCGTCAGTTCGCGGCGTGTGACGAGATCGACGGCGCGCCCGGCGGCATCGACCACCGGGACGTGGTCGATGCGCTGCGCGTCCATCAGCGCGACGACGTCGCGCTGGCTGGCGTGCAGCCCGACGCTGTGCGGCGCGTGCGCCGGCAGCGCCGACAGCGGCGCATCGCCCGGCACACCGGCCAGGGTGGCACGGCGCAAATCGCCGTCGGTCACGGTGCGCAGCAGCACGCCGCGGGAATCGGTGACGAGCAAAATGCCCTGCGCCGTCGCGTCCAGCCGGGCCAGCGCCGCGTGCAGCGTGGTCGAGGGGGCGACGCACAGCGCGTCGAAAGTCGCTGAATTCATGCGCTTGCTCCTTGCAACGGGCGGGCGGGAACGCCGGCCCAGGCGGCGCCGTCGGGCAGGTCGGCCAGCAGCACGGCGCCGGCACCCAGCGTCGCGCGTGCGCCCACGCGCAGGCTGCGCAGTACCGTGCTGCCGGCGCCGACGAGCGCGGCCTCGCCGACGCCGGCCGCACCGCCCAGACGCGCTCCCGGCGCGATATGCGCCCAGGCGCCGACGCGGCAGTCGTGATCGACCACCGCGCCGTGGTTGACGATGACCCCGGCGCCGAGTTCGGCCAGCGGCGCGACCACGCTTTGCGCGGTGATCAGGCAGCCCGGGCCGATGCGCGCCGTGGCGGCCACACTGGCGTGCGGGTGGACGACGCTTGCCAGCTGCGCCCCGGGCCACTGTGCCAGTAGGCGCTCGGCCTCGCTGCGGCGCAGCGCATTGTTGCCGATGGCCACGTGCACGGCCAGCGGCGCAGGCAGCGCCGCCACCGCCTCGGGTGACAACACCGGCACGCCCGGCAAGAGTTCGCCGCCCCAGGTGGCCGGGTCGCGGTCGCTGGCGACGACACGGGCAAACGCCGCGCTGGCCAGCGCGGCGTCGGCGGCGACGCGGCCGTGACCGCCGGCGCCGAACACGATGAGCACAGAAGCAGGAGAGTGGCCAGACATACGCGGTTCAATAACGGTTGACTTTGTGCAGCAGGCTCGGCGGCAGCGGCAGCGTCGCCAGCAGGTCGACGATGCGTGCGGCGCTGTGGCCGTCGCCATACACATTGTGCGGCGGCCAAGGCCCGTGGGCGAGCGCCTGCCGCAGCGCGGCGGCGATGGCACCGCGCTGCGGCGCGACGTCGAGGGTGTTGGCGTTGCGCTCGCGCAAATGCTGCCGGCTGCCGACGTTGACCACCGGCGTGCCGTAACTGGCCGCCTCGATGATGCCAGAAGACGAATTGCCCGCCAGCACCGCAGCGTGGCGCAGTGCGGCCAGATACGCCGGCCGCGGCAAGTGGGTGAGGCGGTGAAACCCCGGCCAGGTCTGCGCCTGCAAAACGGCCTCGATCGCCGCCGAGCCGGCGTCGGCGTTGGGGGCGAGCCAAAACACGTCCAGGCTGCTGCCGGCACCGGTGTCGCGCAGCGCGTCGATCAGCGCCTGCGTCTGCGCCGCGGCGTCGCCGGCCTCCTGCACCACGGGGTGGAACACCACCAGGGCGTAGGGGCGCGGCGGGCGCTGGGCGCTGCCGGCGGCGTGCTGCGTTGCGGCGGCGTGCAGCGTCTGCAGCGCGGCGTCGCGCGGTACGTGCAGCGCTTGCTCCAGGTCGTCCAGCCCGGGCGCGCCGGTGACGAACACCCGCTGCGGCTGCTCGCCCAGCGCGATCAGCCGTTCGCGCGACCGTTCGGTGGCGCAAAAATGCAGCGTGGCGAGCTTGCTGATGGCGTGGCGTACCGGCTCGTCGACCGTGCCCGAGCGTTCGCCGCCGTGCAAATGAATGCTGGGCACGCCCAGGTGCAGCGCGGCAATCGCTCCGGCGAGCATTTCGCCGCGGTCGCCCAGCAGCAGCAGGGCGTCGGGCCGTTCGGCTTGCAGCACCGGCACCAGACCGGACAGCGTCTGGCTGATGGCGCGCGCCATGCCGGCGCCGTCGCGCGCGCCGACGTCGCTGGCGATGCGCGCGGCGATGCGCAGCCCGCTGGCGTCGATATCGTCGATGGTGTGGCCGAAGGCGTCGAGCAGGTGCATGCCGGTGACGGCCACGGCCACGTCCAGAGCCGGGTGCGCCGCGGCCAGGCACAGGGTGTGGCGCATCAGGCCGAAGTCGGCGCGGGTGCCCGAAAGGTAGAGCAGGCGGCGGGACATGGCGGGCATGGGCAGCGGCGGTCAGCGCAGATCGTCCCATTGCAGCGCGCGCAGCGCGGCGGTGGCCGCGCGCAGGGTGCGGCCGACGACGGCGTCGAGGTCGGCGGCGGCGATGCCGCTTTGCGGCCGGCGCAGCAGCAGGTGTTCGCGCTGCAGCACGGTGCCGGCGGGCAGGTCACGCGCCAGCACCACGCTGCGGCGGGCGACGGTGCGCACGTCGAGTTCGTCGGCGCGCGGCGCCTTGACGCCGTCGCCGAGCATGGCCTGCAGCCGGCGCAGGTCGCGCGCCAGCGCGGCGAATTCATCGGGCTGGCTCGACGCCCGATGGTCCGGGCCGGGCAGGGTGCGGTCCAGGGTGAGGTGTTTTTCGATCACCCGCGCGCCCAGCGCCGCTGCGGCCAGAGCGGCGACGTTGCCCAGGCTATGGTCGGAATATCCCACCGGCAGGCCGGTGGCCGCGCGCAGCGTGACGATGGCGCGCAGGTTCAGCGCGGCATCGGGGGCGGGGTAGGCCGAGGTGCAATGCAGCAGCGTCAACGCCTGCTGTGGTGGGAGCACGCCGCGCTGCGTCCAGGCAGCGCGTACCCAGCCGACGGCCTGCTGCACTTCGTCGAGCGTGGCCATGCCGGTGGACAGCAGCAGCGGCAGGCCGGTGGCGGCGGCCTTTTCCAGCAGCGGACGGTTGACCAGTTCACCCGAGGACAGTTTGAGCCGTTTCACTCCCAGACCGACGAGCAGATCGACCGCGTCTTCGGAAAACGGCGTGGAGAGAAATTCGATGCCCAGTTGCGCGCAGTGCGCGGCGATGCGCTGATGCTGGTCGGCGTCGAGTTCGAGCTTGCGCAGCATGGCGAACTGGTCGGTCTCGCCGGTGGCGCCCTGCTGATACGCCGCGGTGGCCGCGCCGGGCAGCGCCAGGTCTTCGGCGCGGAAGGTCTGGAACTTCACCGCGTCGGCGCCGGCAGCGTGCGCGGCGTCGACCAGGCGCAGCGCCATGTCCAGGCTGCCGTTGTGGTTCACTCCGGCTTCGGCGATGAGGCTGATGCGATCGTCGGTCATCGAGGTGTCTGTCCTTCTGCGAGTTGCCGCGCGGCCCACCACTGCGCCAGGGCGAAATCGTCTGCGGTGTCGATGTCCACCGAGCGCGACGCCGGCATGGGGTGCGCGGCCACGCGCACGCTCCACATCCCGTGTTGCGCGGCATGTGCCAGCGCCTGGCGCCGCCAGACGTAGATCGAACCGTTGAGCGCCCACACCGGCGGCGCGCTCTGCCGGCGGCCGAGGCCACCGCCCTTGCTCAGCGCCACGCTGCCGTCGGCCGCGGGCTCGACCAGGTTGAAATACGGGTTCAAGCCGCTGTCGAACACGGTGAGCACTAGCCCGGGCGCGTCGGCCGCGGCCCAGCGCTGCAGGCAGCCGTCGAGGTCGGCGGCGGTGCGCAGCGGTGAAGTGGGTTGCAGATCGACGACGCAGTCGATCACCCGGCCCTGCGCTTCGAGGTGGGCGACGAGGTGTTCGATCACCGGCAGCTTGGGG
>JBFXEK010000085.1:0-6401 GCA_050180155.1 Thiomonas sp.
GGTTGCGCCGTGTGCAAAAAATCCTGCCAGCCAGAATGTACCTGCAACGTGGCGAATTCGTGATAGTCCAGCCCGGCGCGGCGCAGGTGTTTGTCGTCCACGGCGAAGCCCAGCGGCTCGATGAGGTGCAGCGTGCAGCCGGTGTTGGCCGACAGGCGGATGATGTTGCCGGTATTGGGCGGAATTTCCGGCTGAACCAGGACGATATGAAACATGTGTTTGTCGCTTTGCGCTCAGTGCGCCGGATCGTGCGGGGTACGTAGCGCGGTGGCGACCCAAACCGCTGCGGCGCCTTGGCGCAGCAGCACGCGGCAGGCTTCGTCGAGCGTCGCGCCGGAGGTCATCACATCGTCGACCAGCAGCAGGGTCTTGCCGTCCCAGCGTGACTTGCACGCATACGCGCCGCGGACGTTGCGTTGCCGCGCGTCGAGCGGCAGCAGGCTTTGCGCCATGCCGTGGCGCACACGTTGCAGGCTGTATGGGTCTGCTGGACGCTGCAGCGCGCGCGCCAGCCGCCGCGCCATTTCCCACGCCGGGTTGAACCCGCGCTCGATCAGTCGCTGACGCGACAGCGGCACCGGCAGCACGCAGTCGGGCCGTGGCAGGCTGGTGTGCAACCAGCGCGCGCCAAGCAGGTCGCCGAACCAGCGCGCCAGCGCCGGCTCGGCGCCGAATTTGATGCGCAGGATCAGCCGGTCGTTGGGAAAGCGATAGTCGCCCAGCGTCAGCGCGCCACTCCAGCGGGGAGGGTGAAGGCGGCAATGGCCACAAATGTCGCCTGCTGCGGCCACCGCAACCCCGCACTGCGGGCAACGCGGGCGAAGCGGCAGGTCGCGTTGCACGCAGTCGGCACAAAGGGGTTGACCACTCCAGGAGTCGCAATGCGCGCAGCGGCCGGGCCACAACGCGGCCCAGCGCGACGCAGGCAAAATAACAGACTCGGCGGTCGGCATTGCAGCACTATATAACGCCGTCGACACTGGTTTTCATGTACGGCACTGACGATGGATCGCTCCGATCAATTCCTCGACGCCCAGCGCCAAGCCCGCTGGCTGGCCGCCGTGGCCTGTGCGCGGGATCGCCTGGCGCGTTTCGATCCGCCGTTCATCTGGCTCGAAGCGGCGCGGCGCATGGCCGAGCGCCTGCCGCTGTTGCGCATGCAGCCGCAGCGCGTGCTCGATGCCGGCTGCGCCTGGGGCGACGGCCTGGACTTGCTGCGCAAGCAATATCCGCAGGCGCAGATTTTCGGCTACGAGCCATCGCCGCGGTTGGCGCAGGTGGCAAGCGCGCGCTTCGTCCGTGGCGGCTGGGTGCGCTGGTTCGGCCGGCCGAGCGCCGTGCAGGTGCGCGCGGCGGATGCGACCGATCCGGAGTATCCGGCGCAGGCCGACGTGCTCTGGTCCAACCTCGACCTGTTGTGGCAGCGCGACCGCTCACGGGTATTCGCCGCCTGGCGCCGGCAGCTCCAGCCCGAAGGGGCGTTGTTTTTTACCACCTTCGGCCCGGATACTCTCAAAGAATTGACGCAGGCCTGCCGCGCCATCGGCTATGGCTCGCAGCCGATGGCGCAGACCGATATGCACGACCTGGGCGATGAGCTGGTGCACGCCGGTTTTGCCGACCCGGTGATGGACATGGAGTTGGTCCGGCTGAGCTGGCCGAGCGCGCAGGCGGCGCTGCGCGAGCTGCGCGCTCTGGGTGCCGTGCCGCATGAGCATCATGCCCCCGGCTTGCGCACGCCGCGCGCATGGCGGCGCTTGGAGCGCGCGCTCGACGCCAGCGCCGCGCACGATGGCCGTGTCACGCTGACGTTCGAGCTGATCTACGGCCACGCCTTCCGCCCGCGCACCGAGCGTGCGCAGCAGGGGCAAGTCACCTTCGACGTGGCGCAATTGCGTCAGACTGCGCGTCAACCCCGATTGCCCAGACGGCCCGCCGGGGGGTAAAACCTGCGTCAATGTGACGCAGTCGAAGCGCGTCACATATATGGATCAAAACGTAACGGATGCGCGTTGATCTGGCGCAAAATCGATTCAAGTGATGCGCAGAAGATGGCTGCGACATGATGCCGCACCTATAATTGCGCTCACTGATCGAGGTCGTTCGCTGGTGCTTTTAGCCGGCATGGCGTGCAGGGTGATGCAAATGCACAACACTGAATCTCAGCAACTCGCAACGCAAGCCGCTTTGCCAGACGTGCAGAGTGTTGCGCAAGCGGTGCGTCCGCCGGCAGAGGGCTGGTTGCGCGATTGGGTTTTCCGGCGCAATTGCTCGATGTCGCCGCGGCAGCTCCTGGTGTTTTTTGCCTCGCTGTGTGCGCTGTCGCTGGTCGTTGCGGCAATCGCGTGGGACGTCGGTGGTGCGCTGGTCATGCCCTTCACCGGACTGGAGTTGACTGCAGTGGCTGCTGCGCTGTTCGTCTATGCGCGCCATGCGGCAGATCGCGAACGTGTGCGGCTGTCGGCGCAGCAATTGCAGGTGGAATGGGAAACCGCAGGGGTGGTGCACAGCGTGAGTTTCAACCCGCACTGGGTGCGGGTGTCGTTGCCCGACAGCGGCTTGATCGAAGTATCCAGCGGCGGGCGCACGGCGTATATCGGCAGGTACGCTCGGCCGGAGCGGCGGGAAACGCTGGTGAAAGATTTGCGGGCCGCGCTGCGCGCCTTGTGAAGTGTTCAGGGATAAGACCAATTCTGAGAGTGGGGTGACATGAAAACATTGCATCAAATCCGACTGGCGACCGCGGCGACTCTGCTCGGTGCGATGGGCGCGGCGCACGCCGCCGTGGAAAGTCTGCCGGGCGGGCCGCAGGTTTTGGGGCTGTATTTCCAGAATCCGGTGACGCCGATCGCCAAGCAAGAGCGTTTTCTCATGGACATGATGCTCTGGGTCTGCCTGGGCATCGGCATCGTGGTGTTCGGCACCATGTTCTATGCCGTGTTCAAGCACCGCAAATCCAAGGGGGCGGTGGCGGCGCATTTCCACGAAAGCACCAAGGTCGAGATTGCTTGGACGGTCATCCCGATCCTCATCGTCATCGCCATTCTCATCCCGGCCACGCGCACCGTGATCGCGCAGGAAAACCACAGCGATTCGTTCATGACCATCAAGGTCACCGGGGCGCAGTGGAAGTGGGGCTATGACTACATGGCCGGCCCCGGTAAAGGGATTTCCTTCTGGTCCACGCTGACCACGCCGTACTCGGAGATCTATGAAGGCAAGGATTTGCCGAACAACTACGTGCTCGCCGTCGACCACGAGCTCGTCGTACCGGTGGACAAAAAAATCAAAATCGTCACCACGTCGGACGACGTGATCCATGGCTTTTACGTCAACTCGCTGGGCGTGCAGATGGATGCCATTCCCGGTTTCGTTCGCTCGACCTGGTTCACCGCCGAAAAGACCGGGACTTACTACGGGCAATGCGCGCAGATTTGCGGCAAGTACCACGCCTTCATGCCTATCGTCATCAAGGTCGTGACCATGCCGGAATATGAACAGTGGGTGGCGCAATGGAAAAAAGCGCATCCCGACAGCACCCCGCCAGCAGATGGCGCGGCGCCCAGCAAAACCTGAGTGAGCTGGGCAGAACCGATAACGACAACGCGGCGACGCGATTCACTTGAGAGTTCGACGACTCAACATGCTCTGGAATGGCAGGAAAGGAAATCACCATGAGTGCAGTCATTGACCACGCACCGCCATCGGCACTGGCCGGTGACCACGCGCACGAACACCCCCACGGCCTGCGCCGCTGGCTGTTTTCGACCAACCACAAAGACATCGGCACGATGTACCTGCTGTTTGCTCTGTGGATGCTGTTCGAGGGCGGCATCCTGGCGCTGGCGATTCGTACCGAGCTGTGGAAGCCCTACGTCTGGCTGCTCAACCCCGAGCTGTTCAACGCCTTCTCGACCATGCACGGCATCATGATGATCTTCGGTTCGGTGATGCCGGCGCTGGTCGGCTTTGCCAACTGGATGATCCCGCTGCAAATCGGCGCGCCCGACATGGCGTTTCCGCGGCTGAACAACCTCAGCTTCTGGCTGCTCATTCCTGCGGGCATCCTGCTGACGGCGTCGTTCTTCGTTCCAGGTGGCGCCCCGGGCGTGGGCTGGACGCTGTACGCTCCGCTGACGCTGCAGGCCGGCATGGGGATGGACTTGGTGATTTTTGCCATTCACATCATGGGCGCGTCGTCGATCATGGGGTCGATCAACATCATCGTCACCATCCTGAACATGCGCGCGCCCGGCATGACGCTGATGAAAATGCCGCTGTTCGTCTGGACCTGGCTGATCACCGCCTACTTGCTGCTGGCCATCATGCCGGTGCTCGCCGGTGCGGTCACCATGACGCTGACCGACCGGCATTTCGGCACCAGCTTTTTCAGCGCCGCCGGCGGCGGTGATCCGGTGCTGTACCAGCATCTGTTCTGGTTCTTCGGTCACCCCGAGGTCTACGTGATGATCCTGCCGGTGTTCGGTATCGTCAGCTCGGTGATCCCCACCTTTGCCCGTAAAAAGCTGTTCGGCTACAGTTCGATGGTGTACGCCTCGGCATCGATCGCCATTCTGTCGTTCCTCGTCTGGGCGCACCACATGTTCACCGCCGGCATGCCCACCACAGGCCAGCTGTTCTTCATGTACGCAACCATGTTGATCGCCGTGCCCACGGGCGTGAAGGTGTTCAACTGGGTGGCTACGATGTGGCGCGGTTCGATGACGTTCGAAACCCCGATGCTGTTTGCCGTCGGCTTTATCTTCGTCTTCACCCTGGGCGGCTTCACCGGGCTGATGTTGGCGATGGTGCCGATCGACACTCAGGTGCACAACACCTACTTCGTGATCGCCCATTTCCACTACGTGCTGGTTGCGGGTTCGCTGTTCGGCATCTTTATGGGTTTCTATTACTGGTCGCCGAAGTGGACCGGTGTGATGTACAACGAAACCGCCGGCAAGATCCACTTCTGGGCGTCGATGATTTCGTTCAACATCGCCTTCTTCCCGCAGCACTTCCTCGGCCTGGCCGGCATGCCGCGTCGCTACGTGGCCTACCCGGTGCAATTCACCGATTTCAATCAGATCTCCACCATCGGTGCCTGGCTGTTCGGTCTGTCGCAGGCATATTTCCTCTTCGCCGTGGTCATCCCCGTGCTACGCGGTAAGGGCGAAAAAGCGCCGCAGCGGCCGTGGGAAGGTGCAGAAGGGCTGGAATGGGAAGTGCCCACGCCTGCGCCCTTCCATACCTTTGAAACGCCGCCCAAACTCAATGCCGACGCCACCCGCGTACTGGGCTATAACTGATACCGCAGCCATGGATAAACGCCAGTTGCCACCGGAAAAGCGCAGGCAAAACATCAAAACCGCGCTGATCATGCTCAGTATTGCACTGGCGATTTATCTGGGCTATGTCATCAAGGCGAAAGTATTGGGAGCCTAATATTGCGCCGCGTCAGTCTGCAAGGCATCGGCGCGTCGCTGTAGGGTAAAGAATGGCGGAATCGGGTCAAGAACGGCAACCCTCTTTCCTGCGCGCCTTGACAGCGGTGCTCTGGTCATTTGCCGGAATCCGCAAGTCGAGCGACCGCAGTAAAGATTTTCAGCACGCTCGCCCGGAGCATATCGTGATTGCCGGGCTGTTGGCTGCTGCAATTTTTGTCATCGGTTTGATTTTCATCGTTAATCTAGTGATTTCCAGCGCTGCGCGCACATAAGAGGAGGCAATATGGCATCGACAACCCAGCCGCATGGTTATTTTCTACCCGGGCCATCGCAATACCCAGTGCTGACGGCCATGGGCTTGCTGGCGATGGCGTTTGGTGCCGGGCTTTGGTTCAACGGCGTGCCTTACGCCGAATGGCTGCTGCTCGCCGGGTTTTTGTGGGTGGTGTATGTCGTGTTTAACTGGTTTGGCAAAGCCATTGGTGAAAGCGAATCAGGCAAACACAACCAGCGGGTCGATACCTCGTACCGTTGGAGTATGGCCTGGTTCATTTTTTCCGAGGTCATGTTTTTTGCCTCGTTTTTTGGTGCGCTGTATTACTCGCGTGAATTCGCGCTGCCCGATCTGTCGGCGTTGCACAGCAAAATCCTCTGGCCCAATTTTGCCGGCACCTGGCCGTCGACCGGCCCCGGCGGACTGATCCCGGCAGTGCACGAAGCGCTCGGCCCCTGGCCCATCCCCACCATCAACACCGCTTTGCTGCTCAGTTCTGGCGTGACGCTGACCATTGCCCACCATGCCCTGCGCGCCTCGCATCGCGGCAAGGCCATTTTCTGGCTGGCGCTGACCATTGTCCTCGGGGTGGTCTTCCTTCTTATGCAAGGTTATGAATATCACCATGCCTATACGGTAGAAGGGATCAAACTTTCATCCGGTATCTATGGTTCGACGTTTTT
>JBFXEK010000086.1:0-6389 GCA_050180155.1 Thiomonas sp.
AGAAATGCCGCGGCGCTCGAATGCCTCAAACCATTGCACTGCGTCACCTGGTACAGCCCTGCGCCCAGCTGCTGCGGCCCGTTGAAATCGGGGTTGCGTGGCAGGCCGTAACTGCAAGCGGCATCGATGAACGCCGCGGTCAGCACGTTGTGATGGCGCAGGTCGCTGACACAGAGCTCACCACGATCGCCATGAAACCCATTCGCCCCGCGGCTGTTGCGCTCCATCTCACGGAACAACGGCAGGACGGCTTCCCATCTCCAGGCGGGATCTGCGCTGACCTGCGCCCAACCGTCAAAGTCCTGCGGCGCACCACGCACGTAGCACATGGCGTTGATCGAGCTCGATCCGCCCAAAACTTTGCCCCGTGGCCACCACAACCTGCGGCCATCGAGCTGCGGCTCGGGCTCGGTCGCGTAGTTCCAGTTGAAACGCTGCTTCCCGGCCAACTTGGCAATGCCGGCGGGCATGCGGATGTCGGGATGCCAGTCGCTGCCTCCAGCCTCGATCAGCAGCACGCGGCGTGAGGGATCGGCACTCAGCCGGTTGGCCAGGACGCAACCCGCTGAGCCCGCACCGACGATGACCACGTCGAACTCCATGGCGCCGGTTTTACCAGCGTCGCCGCGGCCTGTCATGCGGGCAGCAACGCATCCTCAGTCCGGCGGTACGCAGCGGCCGGACGGCGCCTGCAGCCAACTGTGCGCTGCGAGCAAGAACAGGAACATCAACGCGTAAACCGACGCCGTACCGAGCACATCCCCTTTGTTGCCGGTGAAACCCGGGCCGTAAGGACCGCCAAACCCCTCGGCCGTGCTCCACAACAACAGGCTGTAAAACAATCCGCCCCACAACACCACGCGGCGCCAAACCATCGGCAGCCACGGCGAGAGCAGCAAGCCGGCGGCAATCGCGGTTTCCGCCAGCGCAGCGAGCACAGCAAATCGTTGCATGCCGATCGCCTGCCCCAAACCGATGAACACGGCGATCCACTCTGCGATCCATCCAGGCTGCCCGGTTTGCGCCGTCGTCAGATAGCTGGCGAAATGCTGCAAAAAGCCGGGCTGCCACTTCCACCAAGCATCGAATGCCCAGAGTCCGCCGAACAACCAGAACGCCCCGATCACGCGCAGACGCCCCGGCACCCGCAAGGACGCACGGGACCAAGCCGCTCCCTGCCAGCCGCGCAGTAGCAACAGCAACGCGAACCCCAAGGCATACACAATCGCTGTACCCGGATCGGTCGCTCCGCTGGTGTAAGGGCCACCAAGGCCGCCCACCGTGCTCCACAGCAACAGTTCGTAGACCAAACCGAGCCACGCCAGAGCCGGAAATCCCCAACCGGTGAGCAGGCCGACCGTCAGCAAGGTTTCGACGCCGAACAGCACTGCCATCGCCCCAGGCATGCCAATCGCTCCCATGACACCCAGCACGCCCTGCGCCCAGACGCCGAGCCAGTGCGGCTGACCAGGGGCTTGCGCGGCTTGCTGGACGTGCGCTGCGAACTGCGCGGCGTACGGCGGGGCGAAGTGCAGACCGAGGTTGACGGCAAAAAATACGCCGAAGGCGATGCGCGCCCAGCGCAGCCGGCGCATCGCGGCAAGCTCTGGCGCCGACGGCTCCTGAGGAACCGCTGGTGGCAACGGCAAGGCCACATGCGGCACACTGCCACCCGACACGGTGTGCAACGACGGTTGTTCCAACGACGACATGCTGTGCTCCCGGGACACCCTGCAGCGGCAGTTCCCTACGCAGAGAAATTGTCTTCAGCCGGGCTTAAATCCGTCTTAGGGCCGGTTGCGCGGCGGGGCGTGGCGTCAGCGCCTGCCCGTAGGGGTTCAGTCCAACCGCCCCAACAGCAGGAACTCCATGAGCGCTTTTTGTCCATGCAGGCGGTTTTCGGCCTCGTCCCAGACCACGCTTTGCGCGCCGTCGATGACTTCGGCCGCGACCTCCTCGCCGCGGTGCGCCGGCAGACAATGCATGAACACCGCCTGCGGGTCGGCGCGCGACATCATCCGCGCATCGACCATGAATCCCTTGAACGCCTGCTCGCGCACCTGTTTTTCCGCCTCGAATCCCATACTGGTCCAGACGTCGGTCGTCACCAGGTGCGCGCCCTCGCAAGCCAGCAGCGGATCGTCGAACAGCCGCTAATGCGCCGCCTGCGCCGCGCTCTCCGGATAACCCGGGCGGGCGATATCCACGCCATAGCCCTTTGGCCCGGCAAAGTGCAACTGGAAATCGAGCACCTCGGCCGCCTGCAGCCAGGTATAAAACATATTGTTGGCATCGCCGATCCAGGCCACCGTTTTGCCCTGGATCGGGCCGCGGTGCTCGATGAAGGTCATCACGTCGGCGAGGATCTGGCAGGGGTGGAATTCGTTGGTCAGACCGTTGATCACCGGCACGCGCGAATGCGCGGCGAAGCGCTCGACGATGTCTTGGCCGTAGGTGCGGATCATCACCAGATCGACCATGCGCGAAAACACCTGCGCTGCGTCCTCGATCGGTTCGCCGCGGCCGAGCTGGCTGTCGCGTGTGTTGATGTAGATCGCCGCTCCGCCCAACTGGTGCATACCGGCCTCGAAACTCAGCCGGGTACGCGTCGAATGCTTTTCGAAAATCATCGCCAGGGTGCGGTCGACCAGCGGCTGGTGCGGCTCGTAGCGCTTGAATTTGGCTTTGATCAGCGCAGCGCGGGCAAAAATGTACTCGTACTCCTCGCGGGACAAGTCGGTAAATTGCAGGTAATGCCGCAATGGGGCTTTCATCTCGTCTCCTCGTGGGTCAACCTTGGGCCGGGGTTTGCAAAAACTCGCGCACCGCAGACACGAGTTGCTGCACCAGCATGTCAGCCTGTTCGGCGGTGAAAATCAGCGGCGGCAGCAGCCGGATCACCCGCTCCTGCGTGACGTTGAGCAACACCCCGCGGTCGAGCAGACGCCGCACCAGTTCGGTAGCAGGACGGTCGAGCTCCACGCCGATCATCAAACCCTGGCCGCGCACCTCGATCACCCCATCGACACCGGCCAACGCATGCCGCAGGGCATGCAGGATTTGCTGCCCGCGCGCCGCCGCGTTGGCCAGCAGCCCCTCCTCTTCGATCACCGCCAGCGTCTCCAGCGCGGCGCGGCAGGCCAGCGGATTGCCGCCGAACGTCGTGCCATGCTGGCCAGGGCCAAACGTCGTCGCCGCAGCACCGCGCGCCAAAATGGCGCCGATGGGCACGCCTGAAGCCAGCCCCTTGGCCAGCGCGATCACGTCGGGTGTGACTTCGGCCCACTGGTGGGCAAACCATTTGCCGGTGCGCCCGGTGCCGCATTGCACTTCGTCGATCATCAGCAGCCAACCATGACGGTCGCACAAGGCACGCGCGGCCTGCAAAAAATCGGCGTGGGCCGGCTGAATCCCCCCCTCGCCCTGAATGGCCTCGACGAACACCGCCACGACGTCGGCATGGGTGTGCGCCACCTGCTGCAGCGCCGAGGCGTCGTTGAGCGCGATGCGCACGAATCCCTCGACCAGAGGCTCGAAGCCTTTTTGCACCTTGGGCTTGCCGGTGGCCGACAACGTCGCCAGCGAGCGCCCATGAAACGCGCGCTCGAACACCACGATTTGCGGCCTGGCAATGCCGCGATGATGGCCGTACAGCCGCGCCAGTTTGATCGCCGCCTCGTTGGCCTCCAGTCCCGAATTACAAAAAAACGCTGCGTCCATTCCGCCGAGCGCACACAAGCGCGCGGCGAGTTGCTCCTGCAGCGGAATTTCATACAAGTTGGACGTGTGGATGAGCTTGCCCGCCTGATCGGCAATCGCCGCCACCAGCCGCGGATGCGCGTGTCCCAAGGTGTTCACGGCAATGCCTGCTAGTGCATCGAGATAGCGCCTGCCCTGCGTGTCCCACACCCAAGCCCCGTCGCCGTGCGACAACGCAATGGGCAAGCGCGCGTAGGTATTCATCAAATGCGAAGACATCGGCCCATCTCCCTGGCGAAAAAAGCAAACCCGGCGGCAGACACGGCAATCGCGCGACCCCACCGGGAAAAGACCGAATTATAGGGAGCAGGGGGCTGCTGGCCGGCAGCACACACTCTGGGGAGTATTTGTTGCAACTGCAACACAGAATCACCCTTCGGGTTTACCCGGTAATACTGCACTGCAGCATAATTGCGGCACCGCAGCAAAACTGCCTCTTCCCAAGGATTCAGCCATGAGCGCCCTACCATCCTCCGCACAACTCGTCAAACCCCGAGAAATTTTCATTCGCGGCATCACCGCCGACGGCCGCGTGTTTCGCCCAAGCGACTGGGCCGAACGGCTGGCCAGTCTGATGGCGCGGTTCCGCCCGGCAGGGCTATGCCGCAAAGAAGCGCATCTGGGCTACTCGCCGTACTGTCTGCCCACCGTCATCGACGGCGTGCGCTGCCTGGTGGTCAGCGAGTCGCTACGCGACATCGAGCCGATGGCCTTCGATTTTCTGCTGCATTTCGCCCGCGACAACCAGCTCGACGTGATCGAGGCCTGCCTGCATGCGCAAGACCCGGCAGAACCCGTCATCGACAACCTGGATTTGGCGCGCGACGCGCTCAAGACCCTGCTGCAGACGACCTGAAACGGATCTCGGCGCAGGGCGCTGCGACCCCGGCTGCCCGCGCCGCTGCGGGGCAGGACGTAAAGAAAAAGCCCGCTGCGGCCAGCGGGCTTTTTCTTAGGCGGAAGGTTTGCGCCGGAGCGCAAACCGGAGCAGGCAAACGCTGTTCAGGCGGCCAGCGCCTTGATCGCCGCGTTCAGGCGGCTCTTGTGACGCGCGGCGGTGTTCTTGTGGAAAATCTTTTTGTCGGCGATGGAGTCGAGCACGGGCGCATTGGCCTTGAATGCCTCCATGGCCTTGGCGTGATCCCCCGTGGCGATGGCTTTGCGCACCGACTTCACCGCGGTGCGAAAACGCGAACGCAGCGCGGTATTCGCGGCGTTGGCTTTGACGGACTGGCGTGCGCGTTTGCGCCCAGACGGGGTGCGAACGCTTTTTTTCTTGGCTGCGGCTTTGGTTGCCATATCGAAAATCCTTCTGTATTGCCTGCTCGGTAAACGTGCCATTATAGACAAAACCCAAAACACGTCGCACCACCCTGCAAACCCAGACGGCCAGATCCCTATAATGCCGCGCGGTGAATCTCCTGAAGGCCGCTTCGACCATTTCGTTGCTGACGCTGACGTCGCGCATCACCGGGTTGCTACGGGAGATCATGGTGGCGTCTTACTTTGGCGCCAGCGGATGGACTGATGCCTTCAACGTCGCGTTTCGTCTGCCCAACCTGCTGCGCCGCATGTTTGCCGAAGGCGCGTTTTCGCAGGCTTTCGTGCCGTTGTTGTCGCAAACCCGGCAAACCAAGACCGCCGCGCAGACGCAGGAGCTGGTCGACCAGGTCGCCACCGCGCTGCTGTGGATACTGGCCGCGATCAGCCTGGCCGGTGTGCTGCTCGCCCCGGTACTGGTCTGGCTCACCGCCTCCGGGCTGCATCCGGCAGCGTTCGACTCCGCAGTGTGGATGACCCGGTTGATGTTTCCCTACGCCGGGCTGATTTCGCTCGTCGCCCTATCCGCCGGCATACTCAATACTTGGAAGCATTTCGCCGTCCCTGCGGTGACGCCAGCCCTGCTCAATCTGTCGATCATTGGCGCGGCCGTTGCATTGCACAAACTGGTGCAACCGTCGATCCATGCCCTGGCCATCGGCGTCATGCTCGGCGGCGTGGCGCAACTCGCGGTGCAGTGGCCGGCGCTGCGCCGCTATGCGGTGGTGCCGCGCTTGCGTCTGCACTTTGTCGCCGCCTGGCGCTCCGACGGGGTGCACCGCGTGGTCAAGCAGATGCTTCCGGCCAGCCTGTCGGTATCGGTGGCGCAGGTGTCGATCGTCATCAACACGCAGATCGCCTCGCATCTGCACGCCGGTAGCGTGTCGTGGCTGGCGTATGCCGACCGGCTGATGGAATTCCCCACCGCCATTCTCGGCGTGGCGCTGGGTTCGGTGTTGCTGCCCAGCCTGTCGCGCGCCGTGGCCTGCGACGACGTGGCCAAATACAGCACACTGCTCGACTGGGGGTTGCGCTTGACGCTGGTACTGGCGCTGCCCAGCGCGATTGCACTGCTGCTTTTCGCCCAGCCGTTGGTGTCGATGCTGTTCAACTACGGCCGCTTCGATCATGCCGACGTGCTGGCCACGGCCAGCGCGTTGCGCGCCTACGGCATCGGGCTGATCGCGCTCATCGGCATCAAAATCCTCGCCCCCGGCTTTTACGCGCGGCAGGACTTGCGCACCCCGGTGAAAATCGCCCTGCTCGTGCTGCTGTGCACCCAGTTGATGAATCTGCTGTTCGTCCCCTGG
>JBFXEK010000087.1:0-6354 GCA_050180155.1 Thiomonas sp.
GTCTGGGCGGCATGATGTCCGGCGGTTTGGGCGGCGCCGGGGTGTCGATCAGCCTGGTGGGGTTTCTCGCCTGGGCGGTGGTCAGCCTGATTTACGTTCTGGGCTGCATCTTTGTCTACCGCGCCGTCGGCGAGGGCGTGGGCTCGGAAGCGGCCGACCTGATCGGGCAGAAGCTGGCGCAGTTCAAGCAAAAACTCGACGACAACAAACCGCGCCCCGTGGCGCCGCCGTCTGCGCCTGCTGCGCAGACGCAGACCAATTCCGTGGTGGTTGCGCCGCCTGCGGCAACTACGCCTGGGCATTGCCCTGCCTGCGGCGCCGAAATCGGGGCTGACGACGTGTTTTGCGGCCATTGCGGGCACAAGCTCAAATGACCGGCGGTTTGCTCGTTTGGGAGATGGCATGACACGGTTTTGCACCCAATGCGGCGCCGCCAACACCGATGACGCCAGATTTTGCGCACACTGCGGCGCCCCCATGCGGCACGTGCCGATTCCGACATCGGCAACGCAGCCGGCGGTGCCGCCCGTTGCCGCGCCGCGGCAGGGGTGGGGCGTATGGCTGTTGGCCGCGACCATGGCGGCGCTGCTGGTGGTCGCCGGCATCCTGGCCTGGTGGGTGTTCGGCCGCAATCCGGGCCCGACGCAAGCGCAGGCCGACGCCGCGGCTGCAGCCTGGCTGCAGCAGCACCAAAGCCAACTCCAGCAAGCGGCGTGTGTGCGCAACCTCGACTATGCGCTGGACCCGTTGCTGGTCAACGCCTTCGACCAAAACACCCGGCAGTGGCTCGATGCCTTGGTGCGCGTCGGTGTGTACACCGGGCCGCGGGTTGTGCGCTACGGCTTTTTCGAGCAATTGCAATACCGCTACGGTCCGCAGGCTGCGCGCTACATCCGCGATGGTGCATTGTGCGTGGCGCCGGCGCTGGCGGTCAGCCGGGTACAGGTGGTCGGCGCAAACGCCCCGGCATTGCCCGAACGTCTGCCCGGAGCAGGCAAACTGCCCGCAGGCTGGGCGCTGGCCGCGGTGCAGCTGCAATGGCAGGGTCTGGCGCCGTGGGCGGAGCAGCCGCCGTTTGCCGCGCGCTTCACGCAACTGCAGACCGGCTTGCGCCAGACGATCGTGCTGCGCCAAGACGGGCAGGGCTGGCGGCTGGCCACGCCGGCAGAGGAACTGGGCCTGAACATGCAGCGAGGGGCCGAGGCCGCCGGTGCCGGTGTCGACCAAGCGGCGCGGCAGCTAGGTCAGATGCTCAACGGGGTGGTGCAGGCGTTCGGTGGCGCACCGGCATCGATGCCGCAGCCGCGAGCAGAGCGGCAGTCGTCGGGGTTTTTCGCTTGGCTGCGCGACCTGTTTACTTTCGGCGACCCGGCGGCCAAGCTGCCGCGGCGGTTTCATACCGCCGTGGCGCAGGGGCAGATGCAGCAGGCGTACGCCCTGCTCGGGCCGGAAATGCAGTTTCTCGGCGCAGAGAAAATGGGGGCGGCCATGCGCCACTTGCAGCAGCAAATGCGGGCCAAGGGAGGGCTCGAGGATGTCGAAGTGCGCAGCGTGAGCGACGTTGCCGGCGGCAAGCAAGTCGATTATGTACTGGTTTTCGGCAACGGCAGCCAGGAGCGCGGCCGATTGATCGCTGGCCAAGTCGACGGTCAGTGGCGCATCCTCGATTTCAAGGATGGTGGCACGGCATCATGAACGTCCCGCAGCGCGGCCCGTGCAGCAGGCGCCACGCACTGGCTTGGGTCGGTCTGGGCGTGGCCGGTTTGGGTGGCTGGGGCACGGCGGTGCAGTCGTTGTGGGCGGCTGCAGCGCGGTCGCGGTTCATTGCCGACGATGCTGCGCTGCAAACCGGCGATTGGCTGTTTCGCCGCACCGTCAGCCTCGAAGGTATCGGCGTCGACGCGGTCGATCCTGCCACGCCGTTCAGCCACGTCGGCCTGATCGTCGGCCACGATACGGCGGGACGAGCCGCGGTGGTGCACGCCTGTCCGCCTGATCATCCAGGGCAGCCCGGGGTTCGGTCTTGCAGCGCGGCGGATTTCGTCGGCGGCAGCGACGTGCGCGACGCCGCGGCGTACCGCCTGCCCAGCTTGTCCGCGGCGCAGCGCATGGGCATGGCGCGTTGGGCACGCCAGCACATCGGCTGGGACTTCGACGCGGATTTTTCGCTGGCTGCGCCGCACGCGCTGTACTGCACGGCGCTGGTGTGGGCGGCGATGCGGGCGGTCGGGGCGCAGCCGCTGCCGCGGTTGACACGCTATGACACGCCGTGGGGCGAGCGCGACGTGGTGTTGCCGTCGGCGTTGCTCGCGCTGCCCGCGCTGCACCGTTTGCCGCAAGCAGTGCAACGCACGGGGTGAGGCGCCACTGGCGGCGCTGCGTTCACTCAGCCGGCGTCTGGCCGCCTGCAGCGGGGTCGGCTGGGCTGCAGGACAACGCGCTTTCGATCCATTGCGACGCGGCTTCGACACCGATGAGCCGGGTGGCGGAAAACAGTTGCAGCGAAATCGGCGCGGTCATGCCCACCTGTTGCGCGTGTTGCGCGAGCTGGTCGCGCGCGCGCTGCGCTGCCTGTTGGCCCTGTTGCCGGTTGAGCTTGTCGGCCTTGGTCAGCAGCACGTGCAGCGGCACGCCGGCCGGCGCCATGAAGTCGAGCAGCGACAGGTCGATGTCGGTCAGCCCCAGCCGCGAATCGGCCAGCAGGATCAGCCCGACCAGCGGCGCGCGCTCGGCCAGGTATTGCGCCAAAAAACGCTGCCAGCGCTGCTTGTCGGCCTTGGCGACGGCGGCGTAGCCGTAACCGGGCAGGTCGACCAGCAGGCCGCTGGGCTGCTGCCTTGGGCCGACGGCGAAA
The DNA here is from genome assembly GCA_050180155.1 of Thiomonas sp. Lineage (GTDB taxonomy): Bacteria > Pseudomonadota > Gammaproteobacteria > Burkholderiales > Burkholderiaceae_C > Thiomonas. The sequence goes on from JBFXEK010000087.1 coordinate 2,855, forward strand.
AAGTTGATGTGCTGCGTGCGCCCTGGCGTTTTCGACGCGAAGGCCAGCTGCCGCTGCTGGCACAGCGTGTTGATCGCCGTCGATTTGCCGGCGTTGGAGCGGCCGACGAAGGCGATTTCCGGCACGCCGGTGGCCGGCAGATTGTCCATGGCCGAGCTGGTGACCAAAAACCGCGCGCTGTGCAGCAGCGGGCTGAAACGTACCGGCGGCGCCGATCTGCTGGAATTCCCTATATTCGCCATGACTTATGTATCGTTAGGATGCGCCTTCGAATGTTCGTGAGCTGGCGCAGGGTGGTCTTCGGGCTGCGGCTGGGCCAGAGCCTCTGCCGCGCGCGACGACGCATTGTCGCTGTTCGTGCCGTCGCGGCATTATTTTTTGATGGATGAGTCTTCATGCCCACTCTGCCGCTTGCTGCGCGCCTGGTTCTATCTCTGCCGCTGCTGCTGCCCGCGGCCTGCTGGGCGGCGGCGACCCCGCCGGCAGCGGCTTCCAGCGCGGTGCAAACCTCGTTTGCCGTGCCCACTGCAGCGCAGCTCCAGGCCGGAGCGCAAGTGGCGCAAACCTGTGCCGCTTGTCACGGCATCGACGGCAACGCGACATCGACGCAATTTCCCAAACTCGCCGCGCAGCATGCCGACTACATCGTCAAGCAGCTGCACGATTACCGCGTGGCCAAGGGTGCGACCAAGCCGGTGCGGCTCAACCCGATCATGAACGGCATCGCCGCCACGCTGACCGACGCGCAGATCCGCGACGTCGCGCTGTATTACAGCCGGCAGGCGTTCAAGCCGGGGGTGGCTTTCGCCGACAAAAAGGAGATCAAGCTCGGCAAATCGATCTGGATGGCCGGAATCGCCGACCGTGCCGTGCCTGCCTGCATGTCGTGCCACGGCCCTGGTGGGGCGGGCATGCCGTCGCGCTATCCGCGCATCGGCGGGCAGTGGCAAGGGTATCTGGAAAACGAATTGCAGTTGTTCCGCAACGACCGCCGCACCAACAGCCCGGAAATGCACGACATTGCCTCGCGCATGACCGACAAGCAGATCGCCGCCGTGGCCGCCTATGCCGCCGGATTGCGCGCGCCGTCGCAATCCCCCCGCTGAAGACCGCGGATACGGATTGTTACTGGAACTTTCCCCGCGGCTGCAGGCTCTTTTGACGGCAGGCTGCGGCCATTTCGGCCATTTCCGATGGCTGCGCCTGCGCTGCCGCGGTGAGAACCGGTGCGCGATCGCCGTCGGCGCGCGTTTTGTTGACGCTGTGGAATATCAAAATTGAGGTTTTTTGCTTTTGTTATAGTGATTTTCGATTCCGGATGCCCAGCGCGGGCGCCGGTGCCGTCCGGACACCGGTGATGTCGCCGCCTCAGGTGCCCGGCTTGCTGGTCCCTCATACCCCCTTCGCCCGCAGCCCGCTGCTCCTTACGCCTTTGCACGCCTTTGCATTTTCGCGCTGCCCCAAAAGCCTGCCTCCCCCGCCTGCCGTATGTCCGCCACGCCGTCCCCAGTCCCCAATACCACTTTGAGCACTTCCGGCTGGGAATTGCAGCACGGCTCGCGCGCGTGGCGCGCTTTCGTCGAGCTGCTGTCGTCGATGCGCTTTGCCATCGCCTTGCTCGTCGTCGTCGCCATCGCCAGCATCATCGGCACGGTGCTGACGCAGGGCCAGCCGTACAACAACTACATCAACCAGTTCGGCCCGTTCTGGGCCGAAGTGTTTCGCAAGTGCGAGCTGTACAACGTCTATTCGTCGTGGTGGTTCCTGCTCATCCTGACCTTCCTGGTGGTGTCCACCAGCTTGTGCCTGATCCGCAATACGCCCAAGATCATCACCGACCTGAAGACCTACAAGGAAGGCGTGCGTGAACAGAGTTTGCGCCACTTCCACGAGCGCGCCGAGGCGGCGTTCGGCGAGGGCCGCGCCGCCATCGTCGAGCGGCTGAGCGGCATCATGCGCAGCCGCGGCTACACCTTCCGCGTGCAGCAGCGCCCGGCAGCGCAGGACGGCAGCGCCAACGCCACCATGATCGCCGCCAAAACCGGCGGGCTCAACCGCATCGGCTATGTGCTGACGCACGCCGCCTTCGTCATGATCTGCGTGGGCGCGCTGTTCGACGGCGACATGATGATCAAGGCGCAGATGTGGCTGTTCGGCAAGGAACCGCTGAAAACCAATATGCTGATTTCGCAGGTGCCGGAGGTGAACAAACTGTCGGTGCACAACCCGACGTATCGTGGCAATTTGCAAATCCCCGATGGCGGCGAGTCGAACATGGCGGTGCTCACCCTCGGGGACGGCGTGCTGCTGCAGCCGCTGCCGTTCGACATCCATCTGAAAAAATTCAATATCGATTTCTACTCCACCGGCATGCCGCGGCTGTATTCCAGCGACGTGGTCATCACCGACCCGCGCACCGGCAAGAGTTTCCCGGCAAAAATCGAGGTCAACCACCCGCTGACCTACGACGGCGTGACCATTTTCCAATCGGGGTTCGCCGACGGCGGCTCCGAACTGTTCCTCAAGGCCTGGCCGATGCATGGCCCGAGCGACAAGGCGTTTAACCTCACCGGCACCGTCGGTTCCGACCGGCAGCTCAGCAATGGACAGCAAAGTCTGCAAGTCGAGTTCAGCGAGCTGCGCGTATTCAATGTGCAGGACATGAGCCCGGCGCAGACCACCGGGGTCAAACCCAAGCAGCAGGGCTTGGTGTCCAGTTTCGACCAGCACCTGGGCGCGCCGGTGGCCGCTCCGGGGCAGCGGCATCTGCAAAACATCGGCCCGGCGGTGATCTACAAAATCCGCGACGCCTCGGGCCAGGCGCATGAATATTTCAATTACATGCTGCCGGTCGAGCTCGACGGCCAAAAAGTGTTTCTCGCCGGCGAGCGCGGCTCGCTCGACGCCGGATACAAATACATGCGCATTCCAGCCGACGGCCACGACTCGATCGACGGCTGGATGCGGCTGCGCGCCGCGCTGTTCAACCCCAAGGAACGCGAGCAGGCAGCCGCGCAATATGTGGCCACCGCGCTGCCGCCCAACGCCGCGCCGGAGCTGAAAAAGCAACTTCAAGTCACGGCTGTGCGCACGCTGGATATTTTTGCCGGCGAAATTCCCACCGACCCGAATACCGGCAAGCCCGTGGTTCCGGCCCCCGGCGGCCTGCCGGCGCTGGCGCAGTACCTCGAAGCCGCCGTGCCGCAAGACAAGCAGCAGCAGGCGTCGGACGTGTTCGTGCGCATTCTCAACGGCACGCTGTGGCAGCTGTGGCAGATCAGCCGCGAGCAACACGGTCAGCAGCCGGTGACGCAGGACGCGGCGCACGAAAAGTTTTTCGATTCTGCCGTGCTCGCGCTGTCCGACTCGTTTTTCTACCCTGCGCCGCTGTACCTGCAGCTGACCGATTACAAACAGGTGCAGGCCAGCATCTTCCAGGTGGCACGCGCCCCTGGCAAGATCGTGGTCTATTCCGGTGCGTTGCTGCTCGTCCTCGGTAT
>JBFXEK010000088.1:0-6338 GCA_050180155.1 Thiomonas sp.
GGCACGCAATGCAGCGTCGGGCGTTGCCGGCCAGGGCCATTGCAGGCGCATGCGTAGATCGGACACATCCTGCCCCGCGCCCAGCCTGCCTGCCAGACGGTCGCGGGCCGGGGAAATCAGACACAGCACGCAACGGTCCAGGCCGACGGCGCGATGCAAGCCTTCCAGAGCAGCCTGGAACAACAGCGGCAAGTCCCGCCGCGTGCTAGCCACGGCCACCATCTCGGTGAGCATACGCAACTGCAGCATCGCATCCGGCGCAGAGACGACGGTTTGCGCGGTCATTTGCAGCGCCTGTTCCTCCTCGGCCGCATCGGCTTTTGCCGTCGACGGCGCGATCCATTGTGTGGCGCCGCCGGCGCCCAGCGCGTGCGCCAGCAACCGCGCCTGCTCTGCATTGTGCTGCAAGCGCAGCCGGGTGTCGGCCAGCGGGCTGTCGAGCAGCGTCGCAATGCGCTGGCTGATTTGCAGCGTCTGCGCGCTGTCCCAGTCGTGCTGCGCCGCGCGGCTCAGGCTGTCGGCCAGTGCCACCTGCGGGCTGTCGCGCAGCACGGCGTGCAAATCCCAGGCTTGCAGCAGTTCGCGGCCGAATTGCTGCAGCGTCACGCCCAGCACCGTCTGCTCCGCCCGGGGCGCGGGCACGCCGGCGTCGAGCAACTGCTGCAGGCGTTGCGCGTAGTCGGCACCGTGACACCAGAACGCCATGTCACCGATCCCCCCGAGCAGCGCTTCGACGAACAACCGCTCGGCGTCCTCGCGTCGCATGCCCTGGCGCTGACCGAGATCGCGCGCCTGCACCGCGGCATGCAGCGCCATGCCGAGCGCGGCCAGAACGCGGGGACGAAACGCGCTGGCGGTGGCGAGTTTTTCGACTGCCAGCGCCGACAGGCACAGCGAGCGCACGGCATTCATGCCCAGCACCACCACGGCGCGGCTGACCGTGACCACCTTGTTCTGCCCCGAATAGCCCAGGCTGGCGGTGTTCGCCGCGCGCAACACCATCGACGTCAGCGCCGGGTCGCGCAGAATGATTTCGGCGATCTGCTGGCCGGATTTGGCAGCGTCAGTGGCGGCGAACACCTCGTGCAGCGTGGCGCCGAAAGCCGGCAGGTTCTGCCGGGCGATGGTCTGGGCGAATTGGCGAAACGGCGGCGCCTCGGCGCTGCGGCGGTCGGGTGGGGGCGACGACATGAGCGGTGTGCGTGACGGTGAGGAGTCGCATTGCGATCTTGCCGGTTGGGCCTGGCCGTGACGCAACGCACACCGTCACCCAACTGCCATGCCGTGTCTGGCTGCAGTACATTGTCGCATTCTCACCCGGTGTCCTCGATGCCACCCCGTGCAACGCATGCCTTTTTCATCCACCTCCGGTCTGACGCCCGACGCCCCCCTGCGTGACTGGAAGGCCCCGCCCAGACCGATGCGCCGTACGCTCGTCGGGCGGTACTGCCGCCTGGAGCCCGTCGACCCCGACCGCCATGCGGCGCCACTGTTCTCCGCTCTAGCGCAGGACACTAGCGGCGCAGTCTGGGCCCACCTGCCCTACGGCCCGTTTGCCAGCGCCGATGCCTACGCCCAATGGCTGCAAACGGTCTGCGGTGGCGACGATCCGCTGTTTTTCGCCATCGTCGATGCGGCGAGCAACCGCGCCGTGGGCATCGCCAGTTATTTGCGCATCACGCCGCAAGCAGGCAGCATCGAAATCGGCCATCTACTGTTTTCGCCGCAGCTGCAGCGCCACACCGCGGCGACCGAAGCCGTTTATCTGCTGATGCGCCAGGCTTTCACCCTGGGTTACCGGCGGCTGGAGTGGAAATGCGACACCCGCAACCTCGCCTCGCGCCGCGCCGCAGCGCGCTTGGGTTTTCGCTTCGAGGGGGTGTTCCGCCAGGCCGCGGTGGTCAAAGGGCACAACCGCGACACCGCCTGGTTCAGCGTGATCGACGCCGAATGGCCGGCGCTGGACGCTGCCTTTCGCCTCTGGCTGGCGCCGGAAAATTTCGACGCTGCCGGACGGCAACACCAGCGGCTGTCGGCGCTGACGGCTGCGGTGGCAACGAGCACCGCAGCCTGAGCTGCTTTACGCCGCGCTTTACGCCGAATACACCGGAAACGCGTCGGTGAGTTTTTTCACCTCGGCACGCACTCGCTCCAGGGTTGCGGCGTCGCCGGGGTGGTCGAGCACGTCGGCGATCAGGTTGGCCGTTCTCTCCGCCTCGGCCTCTTTGAAGCCGCGGGTGGTCATCGCCGGCGAGCCGACGCGAATGCCCGAGGTGACGAAGGGCTTTTCCGGGTCGTTCGGGATGGCGTTTTTGTTCACCGTCAGGTGCGCCTCGCCGAGCAGCTTTTCGGCGTCCTTGCCGGTGATGTGCTTGGCGCGCAGATCGACCAGCATCACATGCGACTCGGTGCGGCCGCTGACGATGCGCAGCCCGCGCCGGGTCAGCGTTTCGGCCATCACCCGGGCGTTGGTCACGACTTGCTGCGCATACGCCTTGAACTCGGGCGACAGCGCCTCCTTGAAGGCCACGGCCTTGCCCGCGATCACGTGCATCAGCGGCCCGCCCTGGATGCCGGGGAAGATCGCGCTGTTGATCGCCTTGGCGTGCTGCTCCTTCATCAGAATCACCCCGCCGCGCGGGCCGCGCAGGCTTTTGTGCGTGGTGGTGGTGACCACGTCGGCGTGCGGCACCGGGTTGGGATAGACGCCGGCAGCGATCAGCCCGGCGTAATGCGCCATGTCGACCATGAAGTACGCGCCGACGGCCTTGGCCACGCGGGCGAAGCGCTCGAAGTCGATGCGCAGGCTGTAGGCGCTCGCTCCAGCGATGATGAGCTTGGGCCTGTGCGCGTGCGCCAGCCGCTCCATCGCGTCGTAGTCGATTTCTTCCTGCGCGTTCAGCCCGTAAGACACCACCTTGAACCACTTGCCGCTCATGTTCAGCGCCATGCCATGGGTCAGGTGCCCGCCTTCGGCCAGGCTCATGCCCATGATGGTGTCGCCGGGGTTGAGCAGGGCGAAAAACACCCCCTGATTGGCCTGCGAGCCGCTGTTGGGCTGCACATTGGCGGCTTCGGCGCCGAACAGTTGCTTGACGCGGTCGATCGCCAGCTGCTCGACGATGTCCACATACTCGCAGCCGCCGTAGTAGCGCTTGCCGGGGTATCCCTCGGCGTATTTGTTGGTGAGTTGCGAGCCCTGCGCCTGCATCACTGCGGGCGAGGTGTAGTTTTCCGAGGCGATCAGCTCGATGTGGTCTTGCTGGCGCTGGTTTTCGGCTTGAATCGCGGCCCAGAGTTGCGGGTCGGTGTCGGGCAGAAGAATGCGGCGGTCGAACATGGCAAAAGTCCTGGTCTATGGCCGCGCCCCCACACCATCGGCAAGGGCGCACAGCCTGGGCAAATGAAAGGTTTCATTGACAGCGCAAGCAGCGCTGGCCCAGGCGAACGGCTCGAATCCCAGCACTCCCCGGTGGTTGACTCCACCTCGAACCCGGCTCCATTGCCGGCTTCTATCGCCAGTCGTGCAACTTGCAATGGTAGCCGAAGCCGTTAGCCCCTGCTGCGCGCAAATCGTCCGCTGCGCCCGGCGCGGCCGAGCGCGCACGAGCAGGCGATGACGGGTTCGTTCGCCCCTCAGGTCAGCGACGGCGACTGCTGCGCCGCAGGCGTGGGCACGCCGAGGTCTGCCGATTTGGCCGCCGCCGTCAGCGGCGGCTTGACACCGGCGATGCGCTGCAATTGCGCCTGCTCGGCGAGCACCTTGTCCGCATACCCGCCCTCGGTCGTGTCGTTGGTCGCGCCCACGTAGGCCCGCAGCCCGGCACGCACCGAGCCACTCCGGTTGATGGCATCTTTGAGTACCAACGCGCCTACGCGCATATTGGCCAGCGGGTCGATACTGGCCTGCGGGCCGCCGAAAGCGGCGAACTTGTCGCTGTGCACGTTGGCCATCACCTGCATCAAGCCGGTCGCTCCCACGCTGCTGGCAGCAAAGGGGTTGAACGACGATTCGACCGCCATCACCGCCAGGATGAGCAGCGGATCGAGCTTTTCCTGCCGGCCGACGACCCAGGCGGCGCTGACGAGCTGCGCCATGGCGTTGGGCGCGATGCTGTAGCGCCGCGCCAACCAATTCGACACGGCGCGTTGTTGCGGCGTGAGCGCGGCTTGTGTATCCATTGGCGTTGCCGCCGCCTGCGCTGTCGGCAACAGCGCATCGGCCGGTTTTTGCGCCAGCGCCTGCAGCGCATCGGCCGCGGTTTTGCGCGCCAGCACCCATTGCGTCAAACCGCGGTCGAGCGACGACATGGCCTGCGGCTGAAAGTAAAGATAAGCGCCGCCGGCGACGACGAACAACCCGACCATCATCAGGGTTTGATGCGTCAGTTCCCAAAACCCCCCGGCCAGACGGCGCACGCGGGGGAAGGCAGATTGCATGACATGCAACATGGAACACTCCTGTGTCTAAACGAAAAAGCCGCTGCGACAAAGCGAGGCAGACGTCATTTCCAATGGCACAGATCCGACAACACAGGCTCACCAGGGGAGCCCGACGGCCTAAGATGCCAACCCTGCGGGGTTCGCGCATCCCTCACGCCGGATCGGCATGGCGATCACGGCAAGGCGTGTTTCGGGGCGAGTGTGTAGCCCGCCTGCTCAGCAGGTGTATTAGGGCAAACACGGAGCGGATTCTAGAAAGGTCGTTATTCCGGGTCAATGCATGAGGTTTTATATTTTAATTCTTTTAGTTATATGAAATACCGGGATCTGCGCGATTTTTTGTCTCAGCTCGAAGCCGCCTCACTATTGCGGCGCTGCCCGCAAGCCGTGTCGCCGCATCTGGAAATGACCGCGGTGTGCGACGCGCTGCTGCGCCAAAGCGGCCCGGCGGTGCTGTTCGAGCAGCCCAGCGGTTACGCGATGCCGGTGCTGGGCAACCTGTTCGGCACGCCCGAGCGCGTGGCGCTGGGCATGGGCGCGAGCGACGTGAGCGAGTTGCGGCGCATCGGCGAGGTGCTGGCGCGGCTCAAAGAGCCCGAGCCGCCGCGCGGATTGAAGGACGCAGGCGAGCTGATGCACCTGGTCAAAGCGGTGTGGGACATGCGCCCGGCCACCGTGTCGCACCCACCGTGCCAGCAGGTGGTGCTCGACGGCGACGCGGTCGATCTCAACGCCCTGCCGCTGCAGACCTGCTGGCCGGGTGATGCAGGTCCCTTGTTGACCTGGGGGCTAGTCATCACCCGCGGGCCGCAGAACGTGCCGCGGCCACGCAAGCGGCAAAACCTGGGCATCTACCGCCAGCAGCGCATCGGCCGCCGCCAGCTGATCATGCGCTGGCTGGCGCATCGCGGCGGCGCGCTGGACTTTCGCGACTTCGCCGCGGCCAACCCGGGGCAGCCGTTTGCGCTGGCCGTGGCCATCGGCGCCGACCCGGCGACCACGCTGGGCGCCGTCACCCCGGTGCCCGACTCTTTGAGCGAATACCAGTTCGCCGGGTTGCTGCGCGGCGCACGCACCGAAGTCGCGCGCGCTACCTGCGTCGATCTGGACGTGCCGGCCACCGCCGAGATCGTGCTCGAAGGCCACATCCCGCCGGCGGCGGCCGGCTGGAGCGGGGTGAGCGAAACCGGGGTGGCGATGAAGGAAATCGGCGGCTATGTGCACGCCCTCGAAGGCCCGTTTGGCGACCACACCGGCTATTACAACGAGCAGGACTGGTTTCCGGTGTTCGAGGTGCAACGCCTCACTCACCGCGAGCAGCCGATCTACCACTCCACCTACACCGGCAAGCCGCCCGACGAGCCGGCGGTGCTGGGCGTAGCGCTCAACGAGGTGTTCGTGCCGATCCTGCAAAAGCAATACCCCGAAATCGTCGACTTCTACCTGCCGCCCGAGGGCTGCAGCTACCGCCTGGCGGTGGTGTCGATCCGCAAGGCGTACGCCGGCCACGCCAAGCGGGTGATGTTCGGCCTCTGGGGTTTTCTGCGGCAGTTCCTCTATACCAAGTTCATCATCGTCACCGACGACGACGTCAACGTCCGCGACTGGCGCGACGTCATCTGGGCCGTGACCACCCGCGTCGACCCGGTGCGCGACACCGTGCTGGTCGACCACACCCCGATCGACTACCTGGACTTCGCCTCGCCCGAATCCGGGCTGGGCGGCAAGCTGGGGTGGGACGCGACGCACAAATGGCCGGGCGAAACGCGGCGCGAATGGGGCCGGGCGATCGCGCCGGACACCGCGGTGGCTGCGCGGGTGCGTCCGGTGATCGACGCCTTGCTGGCCTCAGCGCGGCCGCCGGCGGCACCATGAACCATCTGCCCGTGCGCCGT
>JBFXEK010000089.1:0-6317 GCA_050180155.1 Thiomonas sp.
AGACTGCAGGGTGACGTCGAGCTGGCGGTTTTTCATCAGTTCGACCGACTCGCCAAACGGCAGGTATTCGACCTTGGAAAAGTCTTTGTAGCTCAGCCCGGCGGCCTTGAAAATCGCGCGGGCGTTGAGTTCGGTACCGCTCTTTGCCGCGCCGACCGAAATGCTCTTGCCCTTGAGATCGGCCAGGGTTTTGATCCCGCTGTCGGCGCGGGCGACGATTTGTACGTAATTCGAATAAATTGCCGCCATGGTGCGCAGCTTTTTCAGCGGCGCCTTGAAGCCAGCTTCGACGTCGCCTTTCCATGCATCGGACAGCGCGTCGCCCAGCGAAAAGCCGAGTTCGGCGCGGCCGGCTTCGAGCAGGTTGAGGTTTTCGACCGAACCCTTGGTGGCCTGCACCGAGCTCTTTGCCGCGGGGATGGCCTTGGCGTAGATCTGCGACAACGCCACCCCCAGCGGGTAGTACACCCCGCTGGTGCCGCCGGTGGCGATGGTGATGTACTCCGCGGCGAGCGCATGGCGCAGCGCGAGCGGGGCAAGCAGTGCAACTCCGCTGGCCAAGGCGAGCGTACGGCGGCGCGATGGGGAAATCGGTGTGAAGCGCATCGAGGGTCTCCGTCTCTGTTCGTTGCAGATCGATACGATCGTAACGTGAACGTATCAAAATGCAATCCGACGAAATCCGCCGTGCGCCGAGCTACAAAATTTTGGACAAAAACTGCCGCGTTCTGTCGTGTTGCGGCGCGCCGAAGAATTGTTCCGGAGGCGACGATTCGATGATGCGGCCTTCGTGCATCATCACCACGCGGTCGGCGACTTCGCGGGCGAAGCCCATTTCGTGGGTGACGACCACCATGGTCATGCCCTCACGTGCCAGCGCCTTCATCACGTCGAGCACTTCGCCGACGAGCTCCGGGTCGAGCGCCGAGGTCGGCTCGTCGAACAGCATCAGCTTGGGGCTCATCGCCAGCGCGCGGGCGATGGCCACGCGCTGCTGCTGGCCGCCGGAGAGCTGGTTGGGATAGTGGTCGGCGCGGTCGGCCAGGCCGACGCGCTCGAGCAGTTGTCGCGCGCGCTCGATGGCCTGCGCCTTGGGCTGCTTGAGCACTTGGACCGGCGCTTCGATGATGTTTTGCAGCGCCGTCATGTGGCCGAACAGGTTGAAGCGCTGAAACACCATGCCCACTTCGGCGCGGTGGCGGCAGATGTCGCGGTCGTGCAGCTCGTAGAGCTTGTCGCCGACCTGGCGGTAGCCGACGAGCGCGCCGTCGACCCACAACCGACCGGCGTCGATTTTTTCCAGATGATTGATGCAGCGCAGGAAAGTCGATTTACCCGAGCCCGAGGCGCCGAGCAGCACGACCACCTCGCCGCGCCGCACCTCCATCGACACGCCCTTGAGCACTTCGAGCGGGCCAAAGCGCTTGTGCACGCCTTCGGCCTTGACCATCACATCGCCGGCGGCAGCCGGCGGCGAACCCGGGGACGATTTCATTGCAGTCGCTCCCGGCGGCCCGGCAGCAATTGCAGCAGCCGTTGCCACGGCGTGGCGCGCGGGTTGCGGCTGGCGCTGCGGCCAAAGTACCGCTCGATGTAGAACTGGCCGATCGACAGCACGGTGGTGACGATGAGGTACCAGATGCTGGCCACCAGCAGCAGCGGAATGGTGCGGTAATTGGCGGCGTAGATCAGTTGCACCGAATACAGCAGATCGGTGACGGCGATCACACTGACCAGCGACGTGGTCTTGAGCATGGAAATCGCTTCGTTGCCGGTCGGCGGCACGATCACCCGCATTGCCTGCGGCAGCACGATGCGGCGCATGACCTGCAGCCGCGTCATCCCGAGCGCCGAGCCGGCCTCGCTCTGCCCCTCGTCGACCGACAGAATGCCCGCGCGCACGATCTCGGCCATGTACGCGCCTTCGTTCAGACCGAGCGCAAGAATCGCGGCGATGAACGGGGTGATGAGGTTGTTGGCGTCGAGGCTCCACGCGCCGATGCCGATGTTGGGGTAGAGCGCGGTGATGTTGAACCAGAACAGGATCTGCACCAGCACCGGGGTGCCGCGGAACAGCCAGATATAGAACCAGGCGGCGCCGGCGATCATTGGGTTGAGCGACAGCCGCATGACCGCCAGCAGCACCCCGAGGGCGATGCCAATGAGCATCGAAATCACCGTCAGCTCGATGGTCAGCCACAGGCCGTGCAGCACTCGGGTGGAAAAAAAGTATTCGCCGACCACGCCCCATTCGAAGCGCGGGTTGGTGATGAAGGAATACAGCAGCGCCAGCCCGAGAATCAGGACGGCGGCTGCGGCGACCCAGCGCCCGGGATGGCGGGCGGGGATGGCTTGGATGTCGTCGGGGCGCATGGGGTGGGGGCTACACCGTCTGGGCGGGAGGGGCGTGGGGCCCATCGCCGCCCACGGCGATCATTGCACCTCGGGGTTGATTTCAGGCGTGGTGATCGCGCCCTGTTCGGCGCCCCACTTTTCCAGGATCTTGCGGTACTCGCCATCGGCCATGATGGCCTTGACGGCCTGCAGCACCGGCTCGGCCAGCCCGCTGTTCTTGGGGATCACGATGCCATAGGGCGCGGTGTTGTAAGGCTTGCCCGACAGCTTGAACTGGCCGTGCGACTCCTTGACCACCCACGCTGCCACCGGCGAGTCGGTCAGGCAGACCTGTGCGCGGTCGCTCGCCAGCGCGAGGGTGGCAGCGTTCTGGTTGGAGTAGACCTGCACGTCCACGCCCTTTTTGCCAGCGGCCTTGCATTCCTGGTTCTGCTGGTTGGCTTCGTTGTACTGAATGGTGCCGCGCGCAACGGCCACGCTCAGTCCGCACAGGTCGGCCAGCGACTGCACCGCCGGGCCACCCCTGGCCTTGACGTAAAACGAGGTGCCGGCGGAGAAGTAACTGACGAAGTCCATCACCTCCTCGCGCTTTTTGGTGATGGTGAACGAGGACATGCTCAGGTCGTATTTGCCCGCCTGTAGCCCGGGGATGATGGTGTCGAACCCGGCCTGTACGAACCTGGCCTTGACCCCGAGTTGCCGGGCGATGGCGTTGGCCAGATCGATGTCCAGACCGATCATGGTCTTGCCGTCCTTGGCGACGAACTCCATCGGCGCGTAGGCGGCGTTGTAGGCGAAGGTCAGTTCGCCGTGTTGCTTGTATTTGGCCGGCAGGGCGATGCTCGCCGCAGACGCTGGCGCGACAGACACCAGCCCGAGCACCGCCGTGGCAAACACCGCCAGGGCGCGGCGCCGGAGTGCGGGGAGGACACCGAGGGTGATGGAGCGACTCATCATTTCATTCCTTTGCTGCGAGGTTCGCAGACGTGACCGACGCGGGCGAATTCACGCCGCACGGCCGCGATGTTTCACCTTCCAGCGGCGGCGCACAAGGTGCCGCCGCTGATTCGTGCATCATCTGCGGCAGCCGGCGGAAAACGCCAGCCACCGATGAAAGCCATGCGATTCACTGCACCGCCGGGTTGATTTCCGGGGTGGTGATCGCACCCTGATCGATGCCCCATTTCTTCAGGATTTTCGCGTACTCGCCATCGGCCATGATGGCCTTGACGGCCTGCAGCACCGGCTCGGCCAGGCCGCTGTTTTTCGGCATCGCGATGCCGTAGGGCGCCGAGTTGTACGGCTTGCCGGTCAGCTTGAACTGGCCATGCGATTCCTTGACGATCCAGGCCGCCACCGGCGAGTCGGCCATGCCGACTTGTGCGCGGCCGCTGGCAATCGCCAGGTTGGCGCCGTTCTGGTCCGGGTACACCTGCACGTCCACACCCTTCTTGCCCGCGGCCTTGCATTCCTGGTTCTGCTTGGCCGCGTCGTCGGCCTGCACCGTGCCTTTTTCCACCGCCACGCTCATGCCGCACAGATTGGCCAGCGCCTCCACCGTCGGGCCGCCTTTGGCCTTGACGTAAAACGAGGTGCCTGCGGTGAGGTAGCTGACGAAGTCCACCACGTCCTCACGCTTTTTGGTGATGGTGAACGAGGACATGCTCATGTCGTATTTGCCCGATTGCAGCGCGGGGATGATGGTGTCGAAGCCGGCGTTGACGAACTTGACCTTGACCCCAAGCTTTTTACCGATGGCTTCGCCCAGATCGACGTCGGCGCCGATCACGGTCTTGCCGTCCTTGGCGATGAATTCCATCGGCGCGTAGGTCGCGTCGGCGGCAATGGTCAGCGTGCCTTGCTGCTTGTATTTGGTCGGCAGCACGATGGCGGCGCTGGCGCTGCCGGCCAGCGTCATGCACGCAGCGATGATCCCCAGACGGGGGGAAGACAGACGGCTTGTGAACGGCATGGTGTTCCCCTTGGAAACGAAGGTATGGACGTGCGCTTCGCGGCGGCGTCGGCTGCGGCTGGGCCGCGGCCGGTTCGCCCGGGTGTTCGCCCCGGTGGGTCGCGCGAAATCTGGCCCGCAATGGTAGTCAAAAAATTTGCGGTCACCTGCGGCGCCGGTCGCTCACGGCAGCCGAATGCGCTGGCGCGCACGGCGCAACGGCCTCACGGTGGCGGATGGCCGAGCCAGATTTCAAAACAGGCGCCGCCGCCCGATTGCGGCAGACAGCGGGCATCGCCGCCATGCTGCCGGGCGATGCGCCGCACCAGCGGCAAACCCAGCCCGGTGCCGTCGCCGCGGCCAGGCAGGCGGACGAAGGGCTCGAAAATCCGCTGCACATCCGCGGCCGGCACCCCGGGCCCTTGGTCGCACACGCGCACGATGCCGCCGCCGTCGATCGCCGTGAGACTGACCGTCGGCCGGGTGCCGGGCGCATGGCGCTGCGCGTTGTCCAGCAGATTGCGCACCGCGCGGCGCAGTAGCCGTTCGTCTGCCCGCAACGTGACCCAGTCGCCGTGCACCTCGACGTCGAAGCGGGCGGCTTCCTCGGCGACCAAGGCGAGCAGATCGACGTCGTCGAGTTGCAGCGCCTGGCCGGCGGCGGCGTCGAGCCGACTGGCCAGCAGAATGTCGTCGATCAGTGCATCGAGTTCGGCCAGGTCGTGCTTGGCCGCGCGCAGCGCAATGTCGCGCGCTGCCGCCGGCACCGGCGCGGCCAGGGTTTCCAGGCTCAGCCGCAGCCGCGTCAACGGCGTGCGCAGTTCGTGCGAGGTGTAGGCCAGCAGCGACTTGTGGCTGAGCATGAGCGCTTCGATCCGTGCCGCCGCGGTGTTGAAACTTTGCGCCAGCTGCGCCACTTCGTCGTTGCCCTGCACCGCCACCCGTGCGCGCAAATCGCCTTCGCCCAGCGCTTGCACCCCTTGCTGCAGGTGTTCGAGACGGCGGGTGAGGCGGCGCATCAGCGGCAGCGTCACGGCGCTGACGGCCAGCGCCGACAGCACGGCGCCGGTGAACGGCGACAGCAGGAGGTGCCGCCAGGGCGACGGCGCGATGCCTTGCGCGGCCATCATGGCGCGAAACATCGCGTGGCGGATCTCTGCCTGCTGCGGGTCGGAAAAGAATAGCCAGTGAAACAGCAACGCCGACACCAGCGCCTGCGCCAGCAGCGCCAGAATCAGCGCCAGCCAGATGCGCGTCCACAGCTTGGATGTGCCGGGTGCCGATGCGACGCTGGCGGCACCCGCCGCGGGCGGCGCGTGGTGCGCCATGTTCAGGCTCCGTCCTGCGATTTGGTGAATACATACCCGGCGCCGCGCAGGGTGAGGATGCGGCGCGGGTGGCGCGGATCGTCTTCGATGGCGGCGCGGATGCGGCTGATGTGCACGTCGATCGAGCGGTCGAAGGCGTCGAGCGGTTCGCCTTTGACCATGCCGAGCAGAAATTCGCGGGTGAGCACCCGCCCCGGGTGGCGGGCGAGCACGAGCAACAGGTCGAACTGGTAGGCGGTCATCGGTCGGTCTTCGCCGTCTATGCGCGCCTGCCGCGCCGCAGGGTCGATTTCCAGCCGGCCAAAGCGCAGCACCTGCTCGGCCTGCGGGTCGTGCGGCGACAAGCTGCCGGCGCGGCGGCGGGTGATGGCACGCAGCCGGGCCAACAACTCGCGCGGTTCGAACGGCTTGGTCAAATAGTCGTCGGCGCCGATTTCCAGCCCGATGACGCGGTCCAGCGGGTCACCCCGCGCGGTGAGCATGAGCACCGGCAGGTCGCTGTGCGTGCGCAGGCGGCGGCAAATGTCCAGGCCGTCGCCATCGGGCAGCATGAGGTCCAGCACCACGGCGTCGAACGCCGGTGCGCCGCCGCGCCGCGGTTGGAGCTCGGCTTGCGCCTGCGCTGCGTTCGCGGCGTGCGTCACCTGCCAGCCGGCGGTGTGCAAAAAGTCGCTGATTTGCTG
>JBFXEK010000090.1:0-6304 GCA_050180155.1 Thiomonas sp.
GCGTCCATCGCTTCCTGATTGGCGATGGTGTCGAGCAGGCTCTCGCCCTTGCTCGTGCTGGAAAGCTGGATGTCGAGGTTGAACACGTCGGCAGACAACCGCTGCGCGGCGATTTCGAACGTGGTGCGGGTGCGCGTGCTGTTTTCGAAAAACAGGTTGAACACGCTTTTGCCGCGCAGCAGCGGCACTTTTTTCACCTCGCGGCTGCCGAAGCTGACGAAGCCCTGCGCGGTGTCGAGGATGTGCAGCAACACGTCGCGCGGCAGGCCCTCGGGGGTGAGCAGGTGGCGTAGTTCGCCGTGGGCGTTGAGTTGGGGGTTGTGGGCGCGGGTCATGGCTGAGAGGCGGATTTGCGCACCAGATCGAAGCGGAAGCGGATGCCTTCGGCGGCGTCTTCGTCGCGCATCAAGGCGAGCAACACGTCATCGGGCAGGGTCAGCGTCGCCGCGGTGAGCTGCGCGCAGAACGGCAGCTCGCGTCCGCCGCGATCGACCAGCACGGCCAGATCGACACGCGCCGGGCGGCCGAAGTCGAACAGTTCGTTGATCGCCGCGCGGGTGGTGCGGCCGGTGTGCAGCACATCGTCGATCAGCAGCACGGCGCGGTCGGCAATCGGCACCGGCAACGCCGTGCGGTTGGCGCTGGGGTGCAGCCCGCGGGTGGCGAAGTCGTCACGGTGAAACGTCGACGACACCACGCCGAACGGCTGCGCGAGCTGCAAATCGGCGTGCAGCCGCTGCGCCAGCCAGGCACCGCCCGAATAGATGCCCACGAGCAGTGGCGGCTCGGCGTGAGGCGACAAGGTGCCGCGCACCAGGTGCAGCAGCCGCGCGTAGAGCGCCTCGGCGTCGGGCGGGGTGGGGTGGGGCGTAGGCATGGTCAGAGTCGTTGTAGGTATTGCTCGACGATGAGGCAGGCGGCGGCGCAATCCACGTCGGCGGCGCCGTCGGCCTGCGCCACCGCCGAGGTGTAACGCTCATCGACCAGCGCCACCGGCAGATGGAAGCGGCCGTGGAGCTGACGGGCGAAGCGGCGCGCGTGCGCGGTATTGTCGTGCTCGGCGCCGTCGGGGTGCAAGGGCAGACCGACGACGAGCTGCTGCGGCTGCCACTCGCGGATGAGCGCGGCGATGGCGTCGAACCGGGCGGTGGTGCGCTCGCCGCGCACGGTGCGCAGCGGCGTGGCGCTGCGGGTCAGGCTGTTGCCCACTGCGGTGCCGATGCGCTTGGCCCCCCAGTCGAACCCCAGCACCGTGATGTCAGGCATGTCCGGCGGTTTGCGACAACATCGCCGGGTTGAAGCCGAGCAGCGCCATCGCGGCGTTGAACCGCGCTTCCACCGGGGTGTCGAATAGCACCGTCGGGTCGGCTTCGACGGTGAGCCAGCCGTTTTGCCCGATTTCTTCCTCGAGCTGGCCGGCGTTCCAGCCGGAGTAGCCCAGCGCGATGAGGCAGCGCATCGGCCCGCTGCCTGCGGCCATGTGTTCGAGCACGTCTTTGGACGTGGTCATCTGCAGCCCGCCGGGAATGTCCAGGCTGGAGGCGTAGCGCGTGCCGGTGGGCTCGTGCAGCACGAAACCGCGTTCGGGTTGCACCGGCCCGCCCTGCAGCACCGGCAGCGACCCCGGGATGCCGCTGGTGTCCAGCCCGATGCGCTCGAACAGCTCGCGCACGGTGATGTCCGACGGCCGGTTGATGATCAGCCCGAGCGCGCCGCGCGGCGAGTGCTCGCAGACGAACACCACGGCGCCGGCAAAGTTGTCATCGACCATGCCGGGCATGGCGATGAGGAACTGGTTGCTGAGGTTGGAAGCGTCGGCACGGGGGTTCATAGTGCGCAGTTTATCGCGCCCGGCGGCGGTGATGCGTTATGGTTGAGCCGGTTGACCATTGGATCGCCGCCATGCCCGTCATCCCGCCCGATTCCACCGTTTCGCTGCCGCCGCGCTGTCCGCTGGGCCTGGTTTGGCTGCGGCGTGACTTACGCCTGTACGACAACACCGCGCTGCGCACAGCGCTGCAAGTTTGCGATCGAGTGGCGCTGGCCTTCGTTTTCGACCGCGACATTCTCGACCCGCTGCTGGCGCGCGGGCTGCGCGCCGACCGCCGGGTGGAGTTCATCCACGCCGCGGTGCAGGACATCGATGCACGCCTGCGCGCGCTGGGCGCGGGCTTGCTGGTGCGTCATGGCCGCGCCGTGGACGACATTCCGGCCCTGGCGGCGCAGCTTGGGGCGCAAGCCGTGTTTTGCGCCTTCGACGACGAGCCGCAGGCGCAGCGCCGCGATGCTGCGGTGGCGCAGGCGCTGCAGCGCGACGGTCGGCACCTGGACGCCGTCAAAGACCACATGATTTTCGCCCGCGATGAAGTGGTCAATGCACAGGGCAGGCCGTACGTGGTGTTCACCCCGTACCGTGCGGCTTGGCAGGCGCGGTACGCCGCGCAGCCGCCGTTGCCGCAGCGGCAGACGCTGCAGCGGCAGCAACTGGCGCTGCTGCCTGCTGCGCTGCTGCAGCCGCTGCCGACGCTGCAGCAACTGGGCTTTGCCGCGACCAATTTGCGCCAGCTGCCGCTGGCGCTGGGTGAACGCGGCGCGCAGGCCATGCTGGCGGATTTTTTGCCGCGCCTGGATGCCTACGCCCAAGCGCGCGATTTCCCGGCGCGCAAAGGGCCGAGCTATTTGTCGGTCCACCTGCGTTTTGGCACGGTGTCGGTGCGCGAACTGGCGGCGCTGGCCTGGCAGCGCATGCAAGCCGGCAGCCGCGGCGCGGCGGTGTGGTTGTCCGAGCTGATCTGGCGCGACTTTTATTTCCAGATCCTGTATCACGCGCCGCATGTGGTGCACGGTGCGTTCAAACCGGCGTACGACCGCATCACCTGGCGTAACGATCCGGCGCAGTTCGCCGCGTGGTGCGAAGCGCGCACCGGCTACCCGCTGGTGGATGCGGCGATGCGCCAGCTCAACACCACCGGGTATATGCACAACCGGCTGCGCATGGTGGTGGCGAGCTTTCTCACCAAAGACCTGGGCATCGACTGGCGCTGGGGCGAGGGCTATTTTGCCGACCACCTCAACGACTTCGACCTCGCGGCGAACAACGGCGGCTGGCAATGGGCAGCGAGCAGCGGTTGCGACGCGCAGCCCTACTTTCGCATTTTCAACCCGGTGGCACAAAGCGAAAAATTCGACGCCAACGGCGATTTCATCCGCCGCTACGTGCCCGAGCTGGCACGGCTGCCGGCGCCGGCCATCCACGCGCCCTGGCTGGCCGACGCCGCGACGCTGCGCGCAGCGGGGGTGGAACTCGGCGGCAACTATCCCATGCCGCTGGTGCGGCACGATCTGGCGCGCGCCGAGACGTTGCAGCGTTACGCCGTGGTAAAAACGGCATAGCGCGAGTTCATTGCGCTGGCTGGCCGTCTTGCCCACCGTGGCTGCGGTAGGTTTCGATGAGTTGCAGCAACTCGGTCTCGGAATACGGCTTGCCCAGATAGTGGTTGACACCGAGCTGCGCGGCGTAATTGCGGTGCTTGTCGGCGATGCGCGAGGTGATCATGATGATCGGCAGCTCGTGCAGCCGGGCGTCGGCACGGATGTTGCGCGTCAGGTCGAAACCGTCCATCCGCGGCATTTCGATGTCGAGCAGGATCACGTCGGGCAGCGTGCTGGCCTGCTGCAATTGTTCCAGCGCGTCCAGACCGTCTTTGGCGAGCTGCACCAGATAGCCGTTGCGCGTGAGGAAGCGCTGCGTCACCCGGCGCACGGTGATCGAATCGTCGACCACCATGACCAGCGGTGCGGTCGCGCGCGGCGGTGCCGCCGGCTCGGCCACGGCACCGGCTGCAGCAGGCTGTTGCGGCGCGACTGTTTCGGCCTGAGCCGCCGGGGCCGGCTCGGGGGCTGCGGTCTGCTGCGCGGCGCGCATGCGCGCCACGGCGTCGTCACCGTAGACCGCGGCCAGCGCCACCGGGTTGTAGATCAGCGCCGGGTCGCCCGATGGCAGCACCGAAATGCCGGCCAGACCGGGCACGCGCGCCAGTTGCGGGCCGAGATTTTTCACCACGACTTCGCGGTTGCCGATGACTTCATCGACCTGCACGGCCACACGCTGCGTTGCGCTGCGCACCACGACGACGGGCACGCTCTTGCCGAAGGGCTCGCTGCTGGCGCCCGACAGCCCGAGCAGCGCGCCCAGCCAGTAGAACGGGAGCGTCGCGCCGCCGTAATCGATGTGCAGGTCACGCGCCGCCACGGCGATTTGCTCGGGCTTGTAGCGCAGCACGATGTCCACCAGATTGGCCGGCACGGCGTACGTGGTGTTGCCCGTGCGCAGCAGCACGACGTGGGTGATCGCCGTGGTCAGCGGCAGCAGCAGGGTGAAGCGCGCGCCCGCGCCGGGCTGATTGTCCAACAGCACGCGGCCGCCGAGGGCGTTGACTTCGGTGCGCACCACGTCCAGCCCGACGCCGCGCCCGGCGACTTCGGTGGTCTGCTCGGCACTGCTGAAGTGCGGGCGAAAGATCAACTGCGCCAGATCGGCGTCGGCCATCGCCTGCCCCGGGGCGATCAGCCCCAGCCGCTCGGCCTTGGCGCGGATGGCGGCGTAGTCGAGCCCGCGGCCATCGTCAGCCACGGTGATGACCACTTCGTTGCCGTCTTGACGCAAGCTCAGCGTGATGGTGCCCACTTCGGGTTTGCCCTTGGCGCGGCGCTCCTGCGGCGATTCGATGCCGTGCGCCACGGCGTTGCGCAACAAGTGGTCGAAACTGCCGGCCACGCGGTCGAGCACGCCGCGGTCGAGCTCGATGGTGCCGCCGACGATCTCCAGCCGCACCGCCTTGTTCAGATCTTTGGCCGCCTGGCGCACGGTGCGGTACAGCCGCTCGGACAGGCTGTCGAACTCGACCATGCGGGTGCGCAGCAGATCGCGCTGCAGCTCGCGCGTCTGCCGCGCCTGCCGGGTCATGTCGTCGTCGGCCTCGCGCAGCAGGCGGGTGAGCGTGCCTTGCACCATGGCGATGTCGTTGACCGACTCGGCCATCATGCGGGTGAGCTCCTGCGTGCGGGTGAAACGGTCGAATTCCAGCGGGTCGAATTCGCGGTGCTCGTCGCGCGCGGCCTGCACCTGCGCGGTCATTTGCGCCTCGGCTTGGATTTCGATTTCGCGCACCTGCTGGCGCAGGCGTTCGAGGTTGTCGCTCAAATCGCTCACCGTGTTGCGCATGGCGGCGAACTCGCTTTCCAGCCGTGCCCGCGAAATGGTGATTTCGCCTGCCTGGTTGACCAGCCGGTCGAGCAGACCGGCACGCACCCGCACCGCCTGCGCGGCGATACGCGGTGCCAACGCGCGCGCGGCTGCAGACGGTGGTGCCGCCTGGTCGGCAGCCGCCGCGGCAGGGGAGATGGCGGGCAGCGGGGTGGCTGGAACAACGGGCTGCTGCGGTGTGACCGGCGCCGTGCCTTGCTGCTGCCCGGTGGGTGCAGCCGATGGCGCTTCGGGCAGGAACACTTCGGCTTGGCTTGCCGCCGGGATGTCGAGCAGCTGGGTCTGCCCGCTTTGCGCTGCAGCGCACAACCGGTCGAAGCGGGTGTTGAGATGGTCGAACCGGTTGAGCAGCTCGGCCAGATCGGCCTCGCTCACCGGGGTGTTGGCGGCGAGCGCGTCGATGTCGGATTCGAGGTTGTGCGCCAACTCGCCGAGCTGCATCGCCCCAGCCATGCGGGCGCTGCCCTTGAGGGTGTGTAGCGCCCGCATGGCTTGCGCTGCTGCGCCGGCATCCGCCGGGTTTTGTTCCCACTGCCGCAGACTGCCTGCCAGTGCGGGCAGCAGTTCGCTGGCCTCCTCCTCGAAAATGGGGAACAGATCGGGGTCGATGGTGTCGATGAGCTGGGCGGCTAGCGCCTGCTCGCCGCGCTGCGCCGTGGTCGCAGCGGTACTGACAGGCTGCGCGGCGACGGCGACTTCGGCGGACGGCTGTGGCGCAGCCGCAGGCACCGGCTCAGGCACCGGCTCAGGCACCGGTTCGGGCACCGGCTCGGGCACCGGCTCAGGCACCGGCTCGGGCACCGGCTCAGGCACCGGCTCAGGCACCGGCTCAGGCACCGGCTCGGGCACCGGCTCAGGCACCGGCTCAGGCACCGGCTCAGGCACCGGCTCAGGCACCGGCTCAGGCACCGGCTCAGGCACCGGCTCGGGCGCGGCAGCGGCAGGCGCTTCACCGGGTTGCGCGGCGGTCGTCAGCGCGGCGTCGCGCAGCGCCTCCAGCCGAGTCAGCAGGTCGAGTTGAACGGGTTTGAGAATGCC
>JBFXEK010000091.1:0-6277 GCA_050180155.1 Thiomonas sp.
GCGACAGCAGGGTGCGAGCCACCATGGCCACTTGGTCGTCGATGTTCGGCTGCACCGTCAACCCCTGCATCAGCGGTTTGAGCAGGGTTTGGGTGTCGACGTAAACCCGCGCCGAGGCCATGTAACGCTCGTGGTACAGGGCGACGCCGATGCCGCCGAGCAGCAGCACGACCCAGGCGGTGATCAGGCCGATCCAGCGTCGGTCCCACATGCCGGGCAGGAGGTTGAACAAGGGGCGGAGCAAGTCGTTCATGGCGGTGTTTCAAAAGCCGGTAGCGGGTACCGAGGACGGCGCGCGGCGCGGGTGTGCTCGCATCATGCCTGGATCTCCAGGGTTTCGAGCACATGGTTTTCCCACTGGGTCAGCAGCCAGGTTTCCAACGCCTGGGCGATGCGCGTGGCGGCGTGGCCGTCGCAGCCCAGCGGGTTTGGATGCAACGGTTTGTCGCCTTCGAGAATGTCGCCCAGCGCCTGGAACATGCGGCGGAAATCGCGGCCGACCACGCGGTTGCCGCCGCTCCGCAGCGTGTGCTGCCGCGGGCAGTCGTCGTCCAGCGTCAGGCAGGGCACGCCGAGATAGCTGCTGGCGTCCTGCACATCGGCCTGGTCGGTGAGCACGCAGGCAGCCCGCTGCAGCAGCGCCAGGGTGTGAGCAAAGTCGAACTCGGGCACGCACGCCACCCGCGCGCCGCGCAACGCGGTGTTCAGGCCATAGTCCAGAATGCGGCGGTGCGTGGCCGTGGGCATCGGCCAGACGACCGGCAAGATGCGGCTCAGACGCTTGGCGTTGGCCAGCAGTTCGACCAGCGCGGCGGGCGAGTCGACCCAGCCCCTTTGTTCCAGGCAGAGCAGGGCGTAACCCTGGGGGTTGTGGAGGTAGCTCTTGGGCACACCGGCGTCGGCGGCGAAGTCCAGCGTGGCGGGCAGAGTGGGCAGTAGGCGGATGACGGCGTCGGTGCGCAGACTGCCGACCACGCGGATCGATTCGGCGGCAATACCTTCACGGGTGAGCGGCTCGGCACTGCCGGCGTCGATCGCCAGGTGCAGGTCGGCGAACTGGTCGATGACGATGCGGTCGATTTCGCGGCGGTCGGCGCGGTTGCCGTGGCGCAGACCGGATTCGATGTGCGCCAGCGAGCAGCCCTGGCGCTTGGCCGTGAGCGTTGCCGCCAGCGCAGCGTCGCTCTGCCCGATGGTGACGACCGCTGCGGGCCGGTAGGTGGCGAAAATCTGCTCCAGCCAGCGCATCCACTGCGCCAGGCTCGGCTGGGTTTGCCGCGCATCGGGCAGCAGCGCAAGGTCGATGGCCGCCAGCGCGGCGTCGGCGTTTGCCGTGGTGCTGGCCAGGCGCTCCAGGCCGAGCAGCACGGGTTGCGGCAAACCGGCGTGCGCCTTCATGGTCAGCATCAGCGGTTGCAAGGCGATGCGGTCCTGCGCGCTTTGCGCGATGCACAACAGTGGCCCCGGTTCCCCCGGCTTGGGCGGCGCCGGGGCGCGGACGATGGCCTCATCGGCATCGCTGCTTTGCACCGCGGTTTGCGCCGGTGGCACGGCATCCACGGGGTGTGGCGCTGCAGTGGCGCGGCGAACCGGGGCGGTGATGGTCGGCGCGGCGGAGTCGGCGGGCGGCGGCTGCAGCAGACCGCCGATTTCCTCGCGGATTTCGCGCGCCACGGTCTCGACCCGGCCAGCATCGATCTGGTCGGTGTCGTCGAGAAAGGCCGACAGCATCAAACGGTTGCACAACAGATTGATGCGCCGCGGCACACCACCGGTCCAACTGTGCACGGCAGCGAAAGCAGCGTCGTCGAACTGCGGCCGTCCGCTCCAGCCGACGCGCTTGAGACGGTGAATGATGTAAGCGCGGGTTTCATCGGCGTCCATCGGGCCGATGTGGCAACTGGCGATGATGCGCTGGCGTAACTGCTCCAGATTGGGCGCGCGCAACACGTCGCGCAGCTCGGGCTGACCGACCAGATAGCTCTGCAGCAGGGCGCGGTTGCCGTATTGGAAGTTCGACAGCATGCGCAGCTCCTCGATCGCTGCGGGGTTGAGGTTTTGCGCCTCGTCGATCACCAGCAGCGCCCGCCGGTTTTGCAACATCAGCGTGGTGAAATGCGCTTCGAGGGTGGCGAGCAGTTCGGCCTTGGACGCGGTTTTGGCCGGAATGCCAAAGGCGCTGGCCACGGCGCGCAGCAGGTCGTCGGCTTCGAGTTGGGTGCTGACGATCTGCGCCGCGGCGACTTTGGCCGGGTCGAGCTCGGCCAGCAGCGCGCGCACCAGGGTGGTTTTGCCCGCACCGATGTCTCCGGTGACGATGATGAACCCCTCACCCTGCATCGCGCCGAAACGCAGGTATTGGTGTGCATAGTTGTGCCCTTTGCTTTCGTACAGAAAGCTCGGGTCGGGATTGAGCTGGAACGGTGGCGCGCTCAGACCAAAATGCGCAGCGTACATGGCCTGGAGGTCAGAATTGGTGGGTCAACCCGGCGTAGATCGCCGACTCGGTGGCGCTGAGAATGCCGGTATTGGCCGTGTCGAGCAGTTGGCGGCGGGCGCCGACGATCAAGATGGTGTGCGGCGCCAATCGGCGGTTGATTTGCACGATGAACGTCGTTTGCCGCGAACTCACTCCGGTGTTGATGCCAAAACCGGTGCTCAGCGCGCGCAGCACGCCGACGTTGAGGTTCATCACCGGCGTCAGCCGCCTTGAATACCCCAGGCCGATGCCGTTTTGCACATAGTCGGCGGAGGCGAGCAACAGATTGTTCAGCGTCGGCGTTCCCGGCAGGATCAGGTCTTGCGTCTTGATGTGGAACACGCTGGCGGTGTAGCTGTTGCGTTCGGCCAGCAGCACGGCGGTGAACGTCAGCGCGTTTTGCAGCGTGGCCGACTGGGTGTAGAAATTGATGGCGTTGGGCAGCGTCGAGGGCAGCCCGGTGACGGCGAGGATGTTCTGAATGGCGCGCGCGCGCGCGGTTGGATCGGGGTATTGCGCGGCGAGCATGCCGTCGAGCAGGCTCGACACGCTCACCCCGGCGGGCAGGGTTTGCAATGTGGCGAGGTAAGACGACGGCGCGCGAGTCCAATTGGCACGCAGGCTCAGGCGCTGGATTTGCTGCGATGCGCTGATGTCCCAGCCGGTGCCGAAAAACCGCCGCTCGACCACGCCGTCGAAACGGGTGAACGGGTTGGGGCGCCACTTCGCTTGTACGCCGTAGATGCTGTGGCTGAGGCTGGTGAACGAGGTGGCGTAGTGTTCGTAACCGCCGATGATCCCGGCTTCGACGTGCGGGGTGAAGGCGTACAGCCCGCGGGCGCGAACGATTTCATCGCGGACTGACAGCGCCGGGCCTTCGGTGTATACGGTTTGTTCCTGCCGGCCGTCGAGTTCCCAGCCGAACGGTGTGGGTCGCCGATCCAGGCGGATGGTTTGCAGTCCGTACCGTCCGTTGCTCAGGCCCACACCGGTCTGGTTGCCGCTGATGTGCGTCCAGGTGTTGTCGCTACGCGCGCGCAGGCGCAAATCGTCGTTGAACCGATGGTCGATATACGGGCTGATGCGGTACTGCGTCGTGGTGTAGGTGGCCGTGCTGATGCCCTGCGTCGGGATGGTCAGCAGAGCGTTTTGCTGTGAAGTGATACTCGAATCGAGGTAGAGCCACTGATCGACCAGCCGCGCACTCAAGCCCAGCGTGCCCGACGGCAGAACGGTGTTGCTGTACGAGCCACGGGCGTAATACTGCCCGGTCAGCGCAAAGTTGCCGTAGGTGCGCAAATTGGGCCCCTCGGTCTGGAAGGCGATTCCGGGGGTGATGTTCAACACCGTATCGCCGCGTGCCGGGGTCGACGTGCCGAAATACACATTGCTGGTTTGCAGCACCGACAGCCCCAGCGACGGCTGGACGAAATTTCCGCGCGTAGGGGCTGCAGCGCTGGCGGCCACCGCAGGTTCGGGCGGCGCAACCGGCGCGAGTTCGCCGCCAGGCAAAGCGGGCAGCCCGACCCCGCCTGGCAGCGCGTTGTTCAGACCGGGAACGGTTTGCCCGGACGCCGCGTTCGCCAGTAGCAGGCACAAAGCCAATGGGGACAGGGCAAAAACTGCGCGACGGCGATGGATCTGCATGGCGGGTCTCGGCAAGGGAAGTGAGCGGCGTCAGAACATGCTCTGTGGGATGATGATGACGTCGCCCGGCTCGACCGGCACATTGGCCGACATCTGCCCACGTTTGAGCAGATCGCCCAGCCGGATGCTGTACGTTTTGCCGTGACGTTCGAGCACGGCCGCGTTGCCGTCGGCAAATTCGGTCAGCCCGCCGGCGGCGATCATCACGTCCAGCAGGGTCATGTTTTCTCGGTAAGGAATCGCCGAGGGCCGCACCGCCTGGCCGACGATGCGGATCTGCTGACTATACGGCCCTTGAAACCCGGTGACGACCACAGATACCACCGGATCGCGCACGTATTTGGACAACCGAGTTTCGATTTCCTTGGCAATTTCACCCGGCGTCTTGCCCGCGGCTTGCACGTCCGGTGCCAGCGGCGTGGAGATCTTGCCATCGGGCCGCACCTGGATGGTCATCGACAGGTCGGGGTTGTGCCAGACGCTGACGTTGAGCGTATCTCCGGCGCCGACTTTGTAGTGGTAGGTTTGCAGGCTGATCTTGTCTGGTGCCGGTGGGTAATTGTTGGCGGCGCAGGCGCCGAGCGACAGCGCCGCCGCTGCCACGAGAACCAGACGCGACACACGGGGTTGGAAATTGCGGTTCGACATGCTCGACCTCTGTCTGGAAGGAAGGAAAGACGACAGCCCAATTGTGGAAGGCGCCAGTGGATGGCACAAGCCCTCATTTGATTGGTTTTCCTTCCCCGGTAGCTGTGAAATTTCTCACATCTCCGTACAAATTGCGCGGAGCAAATCGCAAATGGCCGCGACCCGTCCTCCGTTCCCACCGAAATGCGGGGGTGAAAAAACAAAAACGCCCGGCAGGTGCCGGGCGTGTTGTCGATGGGCGCCCGAATAGGGGCGCGCCGATCGAACGGTTGGAAAAGCGCTTACTGCGGCAAACCGACAGTCGGGTTACCCAGGTTGGTCCACTCGATCATCGAACCAGCGTACAGCTTGGAATCCTTGTTGCCCAGGATTTCGTGGGTGACGAACCAGGCGCCAGAAGCCAAGTGGCCGGTGTTGCAGTAGGTGATGGTCGGGGCATCGGGTTGGATGTTGAACTCGGCGTAAATCTTCTTGTAGTCGTCGGCGCTCATGAATTCATGCGCCATGCCCACCGGCTTGACGATGGCATCGGTCGGGAACGAGCGCGCACCAGGCAGGTGACCAGCGGTCTTGTTGACCGGTTTTTTCACAATGCCCAGGAATTGCGCAGTTGGCCGGGCATCGATGAACTGATCCTTGCCACCTTGCAGCCCGGCCTTGACCTGCTCCATGCTGGCGAGGATTTCCTTGTCTTCGGCGCCGGCAACCCAATCGCCTTTGGCCGGAGCGGGTTTGTCGCTCGTGGTCGGATAACCGGCTTGCAGCCAGGCGGCAACGCCGCCGTTGAGGATGGCCAGCTTGTCACGCGGTTCACCGAAATAGCGCAACTGGAAATACAGCCGGGTCGCCATGTCCATCGAGTCGACACTGTTGCCTTCGGGCACGATGACCAGGGGTTTGTCGGTCTTGTTCAAACCAGCGGCGTCCATCGCCTTGGTGAAAAAGTCGGCAGTGGGCAGTTGCGCCTTGATTTTCACCCCATTGATCGTGCGGTCTTCACGGATTTTGCCGAAATCGACGAACACAGTGGTTCCGGGGATGTAACCGCCGACCTTGACCAAGTCTTTTTTGTTGGTTTTTTTATCGACTTCGAACTTCGGTTCTTCGGTCAAAGTTTTGAGATCGTCGCGGATGTCGACGAGCACGACGTCGTTCTTGTGCTCGTTGAGCCACTGCGGGGTGACCAGCGGGCCGGGCAGGGTGGCGGCGCCTGCGGCTTGCGATGCGGCAAGGGCGATGATGCTCATGCCGATGAGATGTTTCAGCTTCATGTTGGCTCCTCGTACAAAATGGTGGAACTGCAGGTTGCACTGCGATTTCAGGGCGTGTACCCGCCCGGCTGGACGACGGACGCTTGCGCGCCCGGCGGGATGACGGGCGCACACGCGCCCAACTCCTCCAACGCAAGGAATTGCGTTGAAAAAACGATTATGCATAGGCTCAGGATATGCGTGCGCCGGTCTTCGAACAAGCGGTTCCTTCCCCGAACCTGCCTCCCATTGA
>JBFXEK010000092.1:0-6244 GCA_050180155.1 Thiomonas sp.
ACGGCTGGGGACGGCCATGGCGGTGATCGCCGCACTCGACCAGGGCACCTCCAGCTCGCGCACCCTGATCGTCGACGACCAGGGCCGCGTGCTTGCCAGCGCGCAGCGCGAATTCGCCCAGCACTACCCGCAGCCCGGCTGGGTCGAGCACGACCCGCTGGACATCTGGGCGACGCAAAGCGCCACGCTCAGCGAGGCGCTGGCGCGTGCCGGCGTGACCCTGCGCGACGTCGCCGCCATCGGCATCACCAACCAGCGCGAAACCGTCGTGCTGTGGGAACGCGCCAGCGGCAAACCGCTCGCGCGCGCCATCGTCTGGCAGGATCGGCGCACCGCGGCGCAGTGCGCCCGGCTGATGGCCGACGGCCACGCCGCCGAGCTGCAGCGGCGCACCGGGCTGCTGCCCGATGCCTATTTTTCCGCGACCAAAATCGCCTGGTTGCTCGACCACATCCCCGGCGCGCGAGCGCGCGCCCAAGCCGGCGAACTCGCTGCCGGCACCATCGATTCCTGGCTGGTGTGGAACCTCACCGCCGGCGCCGCGCACCTCACCGATGTGAGCAACGCCAGCCGCACCCTGCTGTGCAACATCCACACAGCGGACTGGGACGACGAGTTGCTGGCGCTGCTGCGCGTGCCGCGCGCCGTCCTCCCAGCTATCGTCCCCAGCTGTGGCGAGCTGGCGCAGGCGCGGCTGGGCGGGCTGGGCATTCCCATCACCGGCATCGCCGGCGACCAGCAGGCGGCGCTGTTCGGTCAGGCGTGCATCGCGGCGGGAATGGCGAAAAACACCTACGGCACCGGCTGCTTTGCGCTGCAACACACCGGCACGCAAGCCGTGACCTCGCAGCAGCGGCTGCTCACCACCATTGCCTGGCAGCTCGGCGCCGGTCAGCCGGTGCACTACGCACTCGAAGGCAGCGTGTTCGTCGCCGGCGCCGCGGTGCAATGGCTGCGCGACGGCCTTGGGCTGGTGTCCAGTGCCGCCGAGGCCGCGCGGCTGGCCGCCAGCGTGCCCGACAGCGGCGGCGTGCTGCTCGTGCCGGCGTTCACCGGGCTGGGCGCGCCGCATTGGGACGCACAGGCGCGCGGTCTGCTCATCGGCATCACCCGCGGCACCACCGCCGCGCACATCGCCCGTGCCGCCATCGACAGCATGGCCTATCAGAGCGCCGAGCTGTTCGCCGCGATGCAAGCCGACGTCGCCGCGCAGGCCGCGACGCCGCTGGCCGAACTGCGCGTCGATGGCGGCGCGGCGGTGAACGACGCGCTGATGCAGTTCCAGGCCGACCTGCTCGGCGTTCCGGTCGTGCGGCCGCAGCAGGCCGAAAGCACCGCGCTGGGCGCCGCCTGGCTGGCCGGCCTGGGGGCGGGCATCTGGCCCGACCCCGCCGCCGTGGCCGCGCTGTGGCAGCCGCAGCGGCGTTTCACTCCGCGCATTTGCGCCGACGAGCGCCAGCAGCGCCTGGCGCGCTGGGCGCAGGCGGTGCAGCGCGCCCGCGGCTGGGCCGAGGCGGACGATTGACCCGGCGCGAAAAAACGCAACGTTCCAAGCCGGCTGAAAAAGCCGTGCCGACCGCGTGACTCTGCTGCGCCGTGGCACCACTGTTGCGTTTGTTTGCACCTGCGCGGCCGAACCTCGGCGGACAATCACCCTCGAAAGTTGCAGCAGGCGCGCTGCCTTAGGCCGCCTGGATTGGAGTTTCGACATGGGTGAATTCAGCATTTGGCACTGGCTGATCGTGCTGCTGATCGTGATCATGATTTTTGGCACCAAAAAGCTCAAAAACATGGGCAATGATCTCGGTCAGGCGGTTCGTGGCTTCAAAGAAGGCATGAAAGACGCCGACGCCCCCGCTGCGGAAAAAACCGCCGACGCCAGCGTCAAGGCCCTGCCATCGACGAACAAAACCGAATAATGGTTGGGGGTCAGGTCTAGCTTCGTAGCATTTCCCGGGCGAATGCTACTGTTCTAGACCTGACCCCCGAGCACTGTTCTAGACCTGACCCCCGAGCAAGCATTTGACCCCCGAGCATGCTGGCTGATCGTGCTGCTGATCGTGATCATGATTTTTGGCACCAAAAAGCTCAAAAACATGGGCAATGATCTCGGTCAGGCGGTTCGTGGCTTCAAAGAAGGCATGAAAGACGCCGACGCCCCCGCTGCGGAAAAAACCGCCGACGCCAGCGTCAAGGCCCTGCCATCGACGAACAAAACCGAATAATGGTTGGGGGTCAGGTCTAGCTTCGTAGCATTTCCCGGGCGAATGCTACTGTTCTAGACCTGACCCCCGAGCAGAACCCGCCACCATCTCGAACAGCATCAGCCGGCATTCGATCGGCCCGTTGAATACCGGGATGCGGCGGTGGGGCTTGAGGCGCAGCGCGCGGTCCCAGTGCAGGTCGGCGGTGAGCAGCGCGACCTGCCAGCCGGCAAAGCGTTGTTTGAGGGCATGGGCGAGTTGCGCGGCAAAGTCGTCGCGGGCTTGGCCTTCGGGGGCGATGCGCTGGGCGTAGGGCGGGTTGCTGATGAGCCAGGCGCGTCGCCCGGCGGGTAGGGCGGCGGCGTCCACCGGCGGCATGGCAGCGATGACGTCGCCAGGCTGTGCAGTGATGGCGCCGTCCACGCCGGCGCGGCGGGCGTTGTCCAGCGTCATGCGCACGTTCGCTGGGTCGATGTCGGCGGCGAACAACTGCCCCGGCGGCAGCGCTTGCACCGCTTGCTGCGCCCGCTCGCGCAGCACGTTCCATTGCTCCAGGTCGAAGCCCCGCAGCGCCTCGAAGCCGAAGGCTCGGCCCAGTCCGGGTGCGCGCTGCGCGGCGATGTGTGCGGCTTCGATGACCAGGGTGCCCGAACCGCATAGCGGATCGAACAACACGTCGCCGGGAGCCCAGCCGGCCAGGCGCAGCAGCCCGGCGGCCAGGTGTTCTTTGAGCGGCGCGGCGCCGTGCTCGCTCCTCCAGCCGCGCTTGAACAGCGGTTCGCCGCTGGTATCGAGGTAGAGCCGGGCGTCGGCCTCGCGCAGGTGCAGGTGCACCCGCACGTCGGGGTGGTTGGTGTCGACGTCCGGGCGCTGGCCGGTGCGGTTGCGGAAGCGGTCGCAGATGCCGTCTTTGACACGCAGCGCGGCGAATTTGATGCTCTGTAGCGGGCTGCGCTCGGCGGTGACGTCGACGCGCAGCGCTTGACTCACGTCGAACCAG
Organism: Thiomonas sp.; assembly: GCA_050180155.1. Lineage (GTDB taxonomy): Bacteria > Pseudomonadota > Gammaproteobacteria > Burkholderiales > Burkholderiaceae_C > Thiomonas. The sequence continues at coordinate 3,205 of JBFXEK010000092.1, forward strand.
TCTTCCCACGGCAACTGGCGCGCCAGGCGGTAGATGTCGTCGGCGCTGGCGTAGCCGCCGCTGCCGCATAGCAGCAATACGCGGCTGGGCAAGCGGCAGTGCAGATTCAGCCGCATGGCGTCGGCCAGGCTGCCTTGCACCGGTACGCCGCCGGGGGTCGGTGAACCAGGGCGCAGAGTGGGGCTGCGCTGCGCCGCAGCCAGGTCGCGCACTTCGTCGGCCAGCGCGGTTTCCAGGCCGCGCGGGCAGGGCAGAAACAGGTCGAACACGCCGACGCTGCGATGCACCGGGCGCGGTGCGGGCTGCGGCGGTGTGCGGCGTTTGTAGAACGAGGCATAAGGGGAGGACATGGCGGCATCGTATTGCCTGCGGCTGCGAGGCGGTCAACGCCACAGCAGCCCGGCGCCGCCGTAGCCCAGCGCGAGCACGCCTGCGGCCAGCCAGGCCCACGCCTGCCAGCGCAGCCGGCGCGCCAGCGCGTCGTGCGGCTCGGTGGTGAGCAGGAAGACGCGGCGGTCGCGGCGCGGCTTGCGCAGCACGTGGGTTTGCGGCTGCGCGGCGCGGATCAGACGGTCGGCGTACACCGCGGCGGCGGCCTGCGCACGCAATTGCTCGAACTCGGCCATGTCGAGTGTGCCGTCGCCGTTGGCGTCGAACGCGCGGCGTTTGTGCGGATCGGCCTTCCATGCTGCCACGCGCTCGCGGACCTCGTCGTGCAGCGGGGCCTGCAGTGGCGACAGGCTGGTGAACCAGCCCAGCGCGTACAGCGTCTGCCCCGGCATGATGAGCTCTTCGGTGTAGCGGTGATCGCCGTCGCCGCTCATCATCACCTCGCCGGCGGTGCCGGGGATGAGTTGCGCCGTGGCGCCGACCCAGCTGCGGCGGGTGAGCGCGCGCACCTCGGCGTCTTCGGGGTCGACGATGCAACGCCCCGTGCCGTCGTCGAGCCAGAACTGCGCCGTGCTCACCCCGTGCTGCACCGTCTGCCAATGGTTGCTTTTGCCCTCGCCTTTGCGTTCCTCGACTTTGTAGCGGTACCAGCAGCACGGCGTGCGCGTCAGCGGCGACAGCAGCGGCGCATCGGGCGCCAGCGCCTGGCCGATGAGTTCCACATACCCTTGCGCCGCCGAGCGGATACGCGACGTCGGTGTGTCTTCGATCACCCGGCGGCGACGCTGCAGGCGGAAAAAATTCCACATCCCCACCACGCCCACGCCAAGAGCAAACAGCAGCACCTGCAGCGGTGCGGCGGCGGGGGAGGCCGGGCTCAGCATGGCCGGCTGCAGGCAGGCGTCACGGCGCGGCGAACAGTCCCTTGAGATCGACGTCGGCGCGTTCGGCCGAAGCCACTCTGAACGGCTCTGCCGGGCCGAAGGCCAGCAGCCGCGCCACGATGACGTCGGGGAACTGCTCGATGCGCACGTTGTTGGCGTTGACCGCGGCGTTGTAGAACTCGCGGCGGTCGGCAATGCTCTCCTCCAGAGCGCTGATGCGCGCCTGCAGATGCTGGAACGTCTCGTTGGTTTTCAAGTCGGGGTAGGCCTCGGCCACGGCGAACAGCGCGTTCAGCCCGCTGCGCAGCGCGCCCTCGGCACGGCCCAGGCTGCGCACGTCGCCCACCTCGCGTGCCTGCTGCACCTGCGAGCGCGCGCGCACCACGCGTTCGAGCGTTTCCTGTTCGAAGTGCATCGACTGTCGGCACACCTCCACCAGCTTGGGCAGCTCGTCGTGCCTCTGCTTGAGCAGCACGTCGATATTCGCCCAAGCCTGTGTGATGGCGTGCTTGAGCCCAACCAGATTGTTGTAGATCATCACGCCGTACAGCAGCAGCGCAACGAGCAAGGCGACGGCAACGAGGGTGACGATCATGGGCGTGCAGGCGTGCAACCGAATGTGTCGCAGTGTACCGGCACGTGCCGACGCGCTCTACGGCGCGAACCCGGTACGTGGTGCGACGGTCAGTCCTCCATGGCAAGCTTGCGCGACCGTGCCGCCCGCCGCAGCGCCTTATTGCTTTTGCGGTGCGCTCCGGCCTTGCGCTTGCGCGCTGCCGCCACCAGCGGATTGCGCGGCACCGTGGCCGGCAGTTTGACGCTGCACTTGCGTTTGCGCGAGAGTTTCATGGCGACGAGTGGAACGGCGGTGTCGGCTGCGATATGCTCAAACCCTGCGGGATGGTGGCCTCCAGAGACGCCGCATTCCCGCAGCAGCTCCCGGGATTGTCCGCCATGTCCCCGCAAACCCTCCGCAAACCCCGCCTGACCGAAGCCGCTTATCTCGCCGCCGAGCGCGACGCCGAAGTCAAACACGAATACATCGACGGCGAAATCTACGCGATGACCGGTGCCAGCCGCCGCCATGCGCTGATCGTCACCGCGCTGGTGCTCGCGCTCGGCCCGCACGCCCGCCGCCGCGGCTGCCAGCTGTTCACCTCCGACCTCAAACTGCGGCTGCAAATCGCCGGCTCGACCCTTTTCTACTACCCCGACCTGATGGTCGCCTGCGACCCCACCGACCAGCCCGACCCGTATTACCTCACCCGCCCCTGCCTGATCGCCGAGGTGCTCAGCCCCGGCACCGAGCGCATCGACCGGCGCGAAAAGCTGCTGTCCTACATCAGCCTGCCCAGTGTGCAGGACGTGCTGCTGATCGCGCAGGACGCCCCCGCGATCGAAATCCACCGCCGCCGCAACGACTGGCACGCCGAGGTGCACACCGCAGGCGCGCTGCGGCTGGACTGCCTGGACGCCGAACTCGCCGTGGCCGAGGTGTATGCCGACGTCGCCGACCTGCCGGCCGAAAATCCTGGTGCCGCCCGATGAGCCCACAACCCGGCGCCGTGCCCCGTCTGTCCGCTGACGACTATCTGGCGCAGGAGGAACGCGCCGCGGAAAAGCACGAATTCATCCGCGGCGAAGTGTTCGCGATGGCCGGGGCCAGCGACGCGCATGTCACCGTTAGCCTGAACATTGCCGCCGCCTTCAAAACCCACCTGCGCGGCGGCCCTTGCCGCGCCGTCATCGCCGACATGAAGCTGCGC
>JBFXEK010000093.1:0-6209 GCA_050180155.1 Thiomonas sp.
TCGTGCGCATGATGCAGACGTTGGTGGGCCGCAACGGCTTTCGCAAAGGCATGGAGCTGTATTTCCAGCGCCACGACGGCCAGGCCGTGACCTGTGACGATTTCGCCCAGGCGATTGCCGACGCCAACCCCGACTCGCCGCTGGCTGCGCATCTGGACGCATTCAAGCGCTGGTACAGCCAGGCCGGCACGCCGCGGGTGCAGGCGCGCGGGGTGCTCGACCCGGTGGCGCGCACCTACACCCTGACGCTGCGCCAGACCCTGCCCGACACCCCGGGGCAAAGCGGCAAGCAGCCGCAGGTCATTCCACTGGCGATGGGCCTGCTCGGGCCCGACGGCGCGGCGCTGCCGCTGTGGCTCGACGGGCAGGAGCGCGGCGAGCAAACCGTGTTGGTGCTGACCGAAGCCGAGCAGACCTTCACCTTCGGCCAAATCGACGCCCCTCGCGTCACCCCCTCGCTGCTGCGCGGCTTTTCCGCGCCGGTGATTCTCGACGACGGGCTGGACGATGCCGACTTGCTGCATCTGCTGGCGTTCGACGCCGACGCGTTCAACCGCTGGGAGGCGGCGCAGCGCCTGATGCTCTCGCGCCTGTTGCAAGGCTTGCGCGAACAGCGCGAGCCGGTGCTGGACGAGGCGCTGGAGGCCGCGCTGCGCGGCGCGCTGCGCCACCCCGAGCTGGCGCCGGCGTTCAAGGAGCTGCTGCTCACCCCGCCCGGTGAAAGCTACATCGCCGAACAGCTCGACGAGGTCGATCCGCCGCGCATCCATGCCGCGCGGCAGGCGCTGCGCCGCGCGCTGGCGCGGCAACTGACTGAGGACTGGCGCTGGGCCTTCGATGCCCACGCCACCCCGGGCGGTTATCGCCCCGACGTCGCCAGCGCCGGGCGGCGTGCGCTGCGCAATCTCGCGCAGAGCTATCTTTGCGAGCTGGGCGACCCCACCTGGCTGGGCCGCACCTACCAAAAAGTCAAGGACGCCGACAACATGACCGACCGCTTCGCCGCGCTGGCCGCGCTGGTCAACACCGGCGCCGAATTGGCGCAACCGGCGCTGCAGCGCTTTGCCGCGCAGTTCGCCCACGAGCCGCTGGTGATGGACAAATGGTTCGCGCTGCAAGCGGCCGCGCCCGACCGCGACGGCACGCAACTCGACCGCGTGCGCGAACTCATGCGCCATCCGGCGTTTTCGCTGCGCAACCCCAACCGCGCGCGCAGCGTGCTGTTCGCCTATTGTCAAGGCAACCCAGGAGCGTTCCACCGGGCCGACGGCGCGGGCTATGCCTTCTGGGCTGAGCAGGTGTGCGCGCTGGACGCCATCAACCCGCAAGTCGCCGCAAGGCTGGCGCGTGCGCTGGACCGCTGGCGCAAACTCGCCCCCGCCTACCGTGATGCGGCGCAGACTGCGCTGCGCAGCGTGGTGCAGGCGCCCAATCTATCGGCCGACACGCGCGAAATCATCGACCGCGCCTTGGCCGGCTGAGCATTGCGTTCACTGACGAGCTTCCATGTCCCAATCGATCAATCTCACCCGCCACCTCGTCGAACAGGAACGCGAGCACGGCGTCATCACCCCGCATCTGCGGCTGCTCGTCGAAGTCGTCGCCCGTGCCTGCAAACGCATCAGCATTGCCGTGAACAAGGGCGCACTCGGCGACGTACTCGGCTCCGCCGGCACCGGCAATGTACAAGGCGAAGTGCAGAAAAAGCTCGACGTCATCGCCAACGACGTGCTCATCCACGCCAACGAGTGGGGTGGTCACCTCGCTGCCATGGCATCGGAAGAAATGGACACGGTGTTTCCCGTATCGGAACACTACCCGCGCGGCGAATACCTGCTGTTGTTCGATCCGCTCGACGGCTCGTCGAACATCGACGTCGACGTGACCATCGGTACCATTTTTTCGGTGCTGCAAATTCCGCCGGGCACGGCTCAGGTGAGCGAACAACATTTCCTGCAGCCAGGCAGCCAGCAAGTTGCCGCGGGCTACTGCGTGTACGGGCCGCAAACCCAACTCGTGCTGACCGTCGGCCGTGGCGTTGCCGTATTCACCCTGGACCGCGAGCAAGGCACGTTCGTGCTCACCGACCGCGACTTGCAAATCCCGGCGCGCACTAGCGAGTTTTCCATCAATATGTCCAATATGCGGCATTGGGCGCCGCCGGTGAAGCGCTACATCGACGAATGCCTGCAAGGCAAAGACGGCCCGCGTGGGCGTGATTTCAACATGCGCTGGGTCGGCAGCATGGTGGCCGATGTGCATCGCATCCTCATGCGCGGCGGCGTGTTCCTCTACCCTTGGGACAAACGCGAGCCGAACAAACCCGGCAAGCTGCGCCTGCTGTACGAAGCCAACCCGATGAGCCTGCTGGTCGAGCAAGCCGGTGGCGCGGCGATCAACGGTACACAGCGCATCCTCGACATCGTGCCAACGACGTTGCATCAGCGCTGCAGCGTCATGCTCGGCTCGCGTGAAGACATCGAACTGTTGCAAAGCTACCATCAAGCAGCTTGAGCACGCTGCCCCGATCCCGCCTTGCGATACAATGGAGAGCTTCGCCGGCATAGCTCAGTTGGTAGAGCAGCGCATTCGTAATGCGAAGGTCGGGGGTTCGACTCCTCTTGCCGGCACCAAGCTACTCCAAGATAGCGGCGCGGCCTGGCGGTGCCGCTGCCCAGTTGCCGTTTTGGCTCTCGCATGTTCCTGACTGTCTGGACGCGGCTGGAACGCATCTTCCGCTCGCTACGCGGGTACAACTACCGTCTTTGGATCGTCGGCACCACGGTATCGAATATCGGCACGTGGATGCAGCGCATCGCCCAGGACTGGCTGGTTCTCACCGAATTGACGCCGCACAGCGGTCTGGCAGTAGGCATCGTCATGTCGCTGCAGTTCGGCCCGCCGATTTTGCTCATGTCGGTCGCCGGCGTTGCGGCCGATCGCTGCGACCGGCGCAAATTGCTCATGTTCACGCAATCGGCGCTTGCCATCAGCGCCCTGGGGCTGGGTGTGCTCGTTCTCACCGGCCTGGTCAGCCTATGGCAGGTGTACGTCTTTGCCGGCATCACCGGCTGCATCGGCGCGTTCGATGCCCCGGCGCGGCAGACCTTCGTCGCCGAGCTCGTCGGTGACGCCGATTTGTCCAACGCCGTGGCGTTGAACTCGACCTCGTTCAATGCTGCACAACTCATCGGCCCGGCGCTGGCCGGCTTGATGATCGCCGCCACTGGACCTGGTTGGGTCTTTGTCTTCAATGCGTTGTCATTCGTCGCGGTGCTGCTCTCACTGATGAAAATGCGCACCGCGGCGCTATACCCCGCCCCGAGGGCTTATGGCCCAACGGGCAGCCTAGCCGCAACGCTGCGCTATATCTGGCATCAACCCACCCTGGTCGTCGCGTTGGGCATGCTGTTCGTGCTCGGCACTTACGGCTTGAATTTCCCGATTTTCATCTCGACCATGTCGGTCACCGCATTTCACGGCGGGCCGAGCCTATATGGCACGCTATCGTCGGCCATGGCCGTCGGGTCGATTTTCGGTGCGCTCGTCACCGCCAGCCGGCGACAACCCACCGTGCGCATGCTCGTGTCCAGCGCAGTGGCGTTCGGCGTCGCCGGCAGCGTGGCGGCCGCGCTGTCCTCGGTCTGGCTGTTCGGTCTATTGCTGGCTGCGCTCGGCGCTACTGCGCAGCTGTTCACCACATCCACCAACAGCCTGGTTCAACTCAGTACCGATCCGCCGATGCGCGGCAGGGTGATGGCGATTTATATGGGCATTTTCCTTGGTTGCACGCCGCTGGGCGCGCCTTTGCTCGGCTGGGTGGCCGACGCATTCGGCCCGCGCTGGGCCTTGTCCGCTGGGGCCGCGTCTGGGTTTGCCGCGGCGCTGATCGCCTTGGTCACGCGCCAATTGCCCCAACAGCATCCAGCCACACCGCCGATGCGATGACCGTCAGATCGGGGTGAGCGGTTGACGCTCTCACCGCCCATCGTGATGGAACGTGGCCACGCCGATGTCGATCTGGCCGTATGGCTTGACGATCGAGCCGGCGCCGGCGCGATCCGCTGGCGAGCTCGCGCATCCGGCCAGCATGGTGCACACGAGCAAAATACCAGCCACCTTCCAACGTTTCATCTTGGCTCCATCGGCAAAACCGGCACAGTCGGCATGATAGGCAGTTGCTCTGCGGCGATGCGCGGTCGCAACACGGCGGCGTCGTTTCCCGGTGCGAATGGTGTGTGTTATGGTTTTCAGCCAAACCGACATTGGCTGAATCCACGCGACACATGACCGCACAACTCCCTGCGGATGAAGCCCACGTCCTGCCGGGGACAACGGCGGCGGTACGCTGCGTCGATGCTTCGGCCGCGGCCGCTTACATTCTCGGCAGACAGTGTCCTCAAGGCGGTTTTTCGTTCTACCGCACCCCGCAGTGGGGAGTGGAAGAACCCAACGCGCTCGACACGTTTGCGGCCGTTGCCGCCTTGCGCTTGCTCGGTTTGGAGGTGCCGCAACCGCAGCGCATCACCCTGTGGTTGTCTGCTCTGCAGCGCGAGGATGGAAGCTGGCCGAGCCTGCCCATCGCTTGGGCGTGCTGCCAGGCGCTGGAACTGTTCGCCCAGGCGCCACGTGTCGATCCGGGCAGTTGGCTGCGCGCCCTCTGGATCGAGCGCCTGCGCGCGATCCAGACCACGGGCAGAGATTGGCGCGGCACGCTCGTCGAGCTGCACCGACTGGCGCAGCTCATGCAACGCTTCGCGCCCGATGCCTTGGCCGAACGCCGGCAGCGGCTGCAGCAGCATCTCGACGCGGCCAGAACCGCAGACGGCGCGTGGGCAACGCCCGGTGCAGATTTGGAAAGCAGCGGTGCCGCCGTCGAACTGGCAGGGTTGGCTGGTTTACACCTCGACCGCGTCGCGCTTGCCGCCTGGTGGCGGCGCTGCGAAGACCCGGTGCTCGGCCTGCGGCTGACCCCTTCGGCCTGGTTGACCTCGGCGGCTGCGCTCAGCGGTGGGCTTGCCGTGGCACGCGCTCTGGGGCTGTCTTTGCGCTATGCAGACGCCGTCTGCCAGCAAATCCATTTGCTGCAACAGCCAAATGGCGGCTGCAGCGCGCGCCACCAGGCATTGGTGTCGTTGTGGGATACCTGGCTGGCGCTGCGCACTGCCGCCGACCTCGCCCTCGTACCGTCGCCCCGATGGTGAAGTTGCGCGCGTTGCCCGCGTGCATCGGATCGACGCCCCGCGGCCGCCTCGCACCGGCCCACGGCGACGCGGCCTCCGGCTGATGCCCCGCTACGGTGCGGTCACCGCATGCCTTGCACCAAAAATGGCCGCCACCTGAATTCCTACTCCGATGGCGGCAAGAGATGTGGCGTTTTGCACATCCCTGCTGCGCTTGGCAGCATCGACGGGATGGTCTGCTTTTTGCAGCAATGGCAGCAAAACGCATCAAGGGGGATCGCATGCCACACTTCTCACGAGCCGATCGCATTCTGGGTCGTCGTCTGCTACGCCACAGCGCCATGCAGTTTGCCGGATTGGCGCTGCTCGGCCTGCCCGCCTCTGTCTGGGCGCAGGCCACGACCGCCGCACCGCACATCGTCAGTCTGAACGCATTGAACTCCGGCGACACCGCCTGGATGCTGACTTCGACGGCGCTGGTGTTGATGATGACCATTCCAGGACTGGCGCTGTTCTACGCCGGCATGGTGCGCAAAAAGAACATCCTGGGCGTGGCCATGCAGGTGTTCGCCACCACGGTGCTGGTGACGCTGCTGTGGTTCATCGCCGGATACAGCCTGGCGTTCACCCCGGGCAGCCCGTACCTGGGCGGCGCCTCGCGGCTGATGCTCGACGGCGTGCTGTTCAGCAAGACCGGCGGCCTGGTGTCGGTGAGCGAACTGGCGCCGACCATTCCCGAGTCGGTCTACGTCATGTTCCAGATGACCTTTGCCATCATCACCCCGGCGCTGATCGTCGGTGCGTTTGCCGAGCGCATGAAGTTCTCGGCGATGCTGGCGTTCATGGGGCTATGGTCTTTGCTGGTGTATGCGCCGGTAGCGCACTCGGTATGGGATCCGTCGGGTTGGCTGGCGACGCTGGGCATCCTCGACTTCGCCGGCGGCACAGTGGTGCACGTCAATGCCGGAGCTGCCGGTCTGGCCTGTGCCATCGCGCTGGGCAAGCGGCAACGCTGGGGGCAGGAGC
>JBFXEK010000094.1:0-6170 GCA_050180155.1 Thiomonas sp.
CAGGACGTGCGCCTGTCGATCGACAGCAAGATCCAGTACCTCACCTATCAGGCGCTGAAACAATCGGTCGAAGACAACAAGGCGAAAAACGGCAGCGCCGTGGTGGTCGATGCCAAAACCGGCGAGATTTTGGCGATGGCCAATTACCCCAGCTTCGACCCCAACAGCCGCAAGCGCATGACCGAGTCGGACATCCGCAACTACGCCGTCACCGACGCCTTCGAACCCGGCTCGGTGCTCAAGCCGATCACCCTGAGCGCGGCGCTGCAGGCGGGCATCATCACGCCGACGACGGTGTTCCATACCGCGCCCGGTTGCCAGCAGTTTTTCGGCGCCACCATTTGCGACGACAGCAACAACGGCGACATCGAGCTGCCGCAGGTCATCCAGTATTCGAGCAACGTCGCCACCTCGCAGGTGGTGAGCAAAATGCCGGCGCAGGTGCAGTGGGACATGTACACCGCGGTGGGTTTCGGGCAGAAGCCGCAAATCGAATTTCCGGGCGCCACCAGCGGGCTGATGCGACCGATCAAGCGCTGGCGGCCGATCGACCGCATCACCATGGGCTTCGGCTACGGCCTGGGCATCTCCACGCTGCAACTGGCGCATGCCTACCTGATTTTTGCCGACCGCGGCCGCATCCTGCCGCTGACGCTGTTCAAGCACGACCAGGCGGCCGAAGGCGTGCAGGTGATTTCGCCCGCCGTGGCGCGCGAAATGCGCAGCATGCTCGCGCTGGTCACCCAGCCCGGCGGCACGGCGCCGGCTGCGGCCGTGCCCGGTTATTCCACCGGCGGCAAGACCGGCACGGCGTGGATCGCCAAAGACGGGCGTTACGACAAAAAACTGTTCCGCGCGCAGTTCGTCGGCCTGGCGCCGATCGACCATCCGGTGCTGGTGATGGCGGTGTCGATCGACCAGCCCAGCGCGGGCAAACATTTCGGCGGGCAGGTGGCCGCGCCGGTGTTCGGCGCCGTGGTGCCACAGGCGCTGCGCATCCTGGGCGTGCGGCCGGATCTGCCGGTCAAACCCGACCTGGTGCCGACGCAGACGGCGCAGACGCTGCAACTGCCAGCAGGCCGGCAGGCCAAGGGGGGAGCATGACCGCGGCGCACCATACCGTGCCTGCCGTGCTGCACGCGCTGCGCCAACTGGGCGTGGCCGCGCAGGCGCCGTGGAGCAGCGACAGCCGCCAGGTGCAGCCCGGCAGCGTGTTCGTCGCCTGGCCCGGCGCGGCGCGCGATCCGCGGCAGTTCGTGCCGCAGGCGCTGGCCGCGGGCGCGGGCGCCGTGCTGATCGAGGCTGCCGGGGCGCAGCATTTCGGCTTCACCGATGCCCGCGTCGTGTATGTCGACGGGCTCAAGGCGCTGGCCGGGCCGCTGGCGGCGCAGTGGTACGACCACCCGTCGCACGGCGTGCGGCTGCTGGCGGTCACCGGCACCAACGGCAAAACTTCGTGTGCGCTGTGGACGGCGCAGGCGCTGCAGGCTGCCGGCCAGCCCTGCGGCGTCATCGGCACGCTCGGCGCCGGCTGGCCCGACGCGCTGCAGCCCACCGGCTTCACCACCCCCGACCCGGTGCGGCTGCAAACCGTGCTCGCCGCGCTGCGGGCGCAAGGCGCGCGCTGGTGTGCGATCGAGGCGTCGAGCATCGGTCTGGTCGAACATCGGCTGGACGGCTGCGCCATCCACGCCGCGGCGTTCACCAACCTGACGCAAGACCATTTGGACTTCCATGGCGACATGGCCGCCTACGCCCAGGCCAAACATCGGCTCTTTCTCTGGCCCGGCCTGCGTCACGCCGTGCTCGACATCGACGATGCCTACGCCACACAGACGCTGCTGCCCACGTGTCAGGCTGGCGGGCTGGCGGTGCAGACCACCTCGCTGCACGCCGCCGCCGATTGGCAGGCGCGCGACCCCGCGGTCACCGCTGCCGGGCAGCGCTTTCTGCTGGTGCATCGTGGCACGGCGCAATCGTTGGAACTGCCGGTGCTCGGCGCGTTCAACCTGAGCAATCTGCTGCTCGTCGCCGCGCTGCTGCACACCACCGGGCTGGACGACATGGCCATCGTCGCCGCATTGCGCAACTTGCGCCCGGTGCCGGGGCGGATGCAGCTGCTCGGCGGCCATGGCGCGCCGCTGGCCGTGATCGACTATGCCCATACTCCGGATGCGCTGGACAAGGCGTTGCGCGCGCTGCGGCCGGTGGCACAGGCGCGCGGCGGCAAGCTATGGGGCGTGTTCGGCGCCGGCGGCGACCGCGACCGCGGCAAGCGCCCGCTGATGGCGCGGGCTGCAGAGCGCCACGCCGATCGGGTCGTGCTCACCAGCGACAACCCGCGCAGCGAAGCACCGGGGGCGATTTTGCAGGACTTGCTCGCCGGCTTGGAGCAGCCGGCGCAAGCCATGCTGATCGAAGACCGCGCGCAGGCCATCGCCCACACCGTGGCGCACGCCGCCGCCGCCGACGTCGTGCTGCTTGCCGGCAAGGGGCACGAAACCACGCAGGAGGTCGCCGGACGCAAGTTCGCCTTCAGCGATGCGTTCTACGCCCGCATGGCGCTGGCCGCACGCGGCGCCGGCTTGTTCACCTTGGCCGAGGCGCGTGAGTGGATCGGCCCCGGCGCGCGGCTCATCGGCGACCCCGACACCGCGGTGCACGCGGTGCAGACCGACAGCCGCCAGCTCACACCGGGCGCGCTGTTCGTCGCGCTGCGCGGCCAACGCTTCGATGCGCACGACTTTTTGCCGCAGGCGCGGCAGCAGGGTGCGGTGGCAGCGCTGGCCGAACGCGGCATCGAGGCCGCGGGGCTACCGGGCATCGAAGTGGCCGACAGCCGCAAGGCGCTAGGGTTGCTGGCGCGCGGCTGGCGGCGGCAGCAAACCCTGCCGTTGATCGCCGTCACTGGCAGCAACGGCAAGACCACGGTGACGCAGATGCTCGCTGCCATCCTCGCCGCCTGGGTCGGCAGCGACGCCCGGCTGGCGACGCAGGGCAATTTCAACAACGACGTCGGCCTGCCGCTGACGCTGCTGCGGCTGCGGCCGCAGCATCGAGCCGCCGTGGTCGAACTCGGTATGAACCACAGCGGCGAAATCGCCTGGCTGGCCGCTCTGGCCGAGCCGACCGTTGCCGTGGTCAACAACGCGCAGCGCGAGCACCAGGAATTTTTGCGTGGCATCGACGCCGTGGCGCGCGAAAACGGCGCGGTGCTCGCCGCGCTGCCGGCTGGCGGCGTGGCCGTGTTTCCTGCCGACGCCGCTCATGCCGCGTTGTGGGCGGGCATGGCCGCGCCGCGTCGCTGTCTGCGGTTTGCGCTGCGCAACGCCGGCGATCCAGGTGAAATGGCGGCGGCCGAAGTCAGCGGGGTGGCGTTTTACCGCCAGGGGCAGCTGCGCGTGCAGCTGCATACCCCGGCCGGGCACGCCGAAGTCGGGCTGCAGCTCCTCGGCCGGCACAACGCGCGCAACGCGCTGGCCGCCACCGCCGCGGCGCTGGCCGCGGGTGCGCCGCTGGCGGCGATTTGCACCGGGTTGGAGGCGTTCGCCCCGGTGGCTGGGCGTTTGGTGCCGCGGCGGCTGACGCTTCCCGGTGGCCAGGCGCTGCTGCTGATCGACGACAGCTACAACGCCAACCCCGATTCGGTGCGCGCGGCGATCGACGTGCTCGCCGAGCTGCCGGGCTGCAGCCTGCTGCTGCTGGGCGATATGGGCGAGGTCGGCGACCAGGGGCCGGCGTTTCACGCCGAAGTCGGCGCCTATGCCGCGCAGCGCGGGCTGGCGGCGCTGTGGGCTTGCGGCGAACTCGCCGCGCATGCGGTGACCGCCGCACGCGCCGCTGGGCTGACCGCCGCGCTGCACGCGGCCGAGCCGAGCGGGCTGCCGTTGCAGCCGCAGGCGCTGCGTGGCTTCGACAACGTGCTGGTCAAGGGCTCGCGTTTCATGCGCATGGAGCGCGCGGTGCAGGCGATTGCCGTGCTGGCCGCCGAAGGGGGGCAGCATGCTGCATAGCCTGGCGTTGTGGCTGATGGAGCAGTCGCCCGATTTGCGGTTTTTCCGCGTGTTCAACTACATCACCTTTCGCGCGGTGATGAGCACGCTTACCGCGCTGTTCATCGGCCTGCTCGCCGGCCCGGGGGTGATCCGCAAGCTCACGGCGATGAAGGTCGGCCAGGCGGTGCGGCAGGACGGGCCGCAGACGCACCTGATCAAAACCGGCACGCCAACCATGGGCGGAGTGCTGATCCTGCTGGCCATCACCGTCTCGACCCTGTTGTGGATGGACTTGAGCAACCGCTTCGTCTGGCTGGTGCTGCTGGTCACGCTGGGTTTTGGCGCCATCGGCTGGGCCGACGACTACCGCAAAGTGGTCTACCGCGATCCCAACGGCATGCGCTCGCGGGAAAAATATTTCTGGCAGACGCTCATCGGCGTGGCCGCGGCCTTCTACCTGGCGTTTGCCGTCTCGGGAAAAAGTAACGCCGCCGTGTGGCAACTGTTCGTGGAATGGCTGCGCAGCGGCCTGACCATGCCGCTGCCGCCGGCGTCGGACCTGATCGTGCCGTTTTTCAAGTCGGTCAGCTACCCGCTGGGGGTGACCGGGTTCATCGTGCTGAGCTATCTGGTCATCGTCGGCAGCAGCAACGCGGTGAACCTCACCGACGGCGCCGACGGTCTGGCCATCATGCCCGTGGTCATGGTCGGCAGCTCGCTCGGGGTGTTTGCCTACGTCACCGGCAACGCGGTGTACTCCAAATACCTGCTGTTTCCCTTCATTCCGGGAACCGGAGAACTGCTGATTTTCGTCGGCGCCATGGTCGGCGCCGGGCTGGCGTTTCTGTGGTTCAACGCCTACCCGGCGCAGGTGTTCATGGGCGACGTCGGCGCGCTGGCGCTGGGCGGCGCGCTGGGGACGATCGCGGTGATCGTGCGCCAGGAAATCGTGCTGGCGATCATGGGCGGGGTGTTCGTCGCCGAAACCGTGTCGGTGATGATCCAGGTGGGCTACTTCAAATACACCAAGAAAAAATACGGCGTGGGGCGGCGCATTTTCAAGATGGCGCCGCTGCACCATCACTTCGAGCAGCTCGGGGTGAAAGAGTCGCAGGTCGTGGTGCGCTTTTGGATCGTCACCATGATGCTGTGTCTGGCGGGTCTGGCGAGTCTGAAACTGCGATGAACCTGGCCGCGACTTCCGTTCTGGTGCTCGGTCTGGGCGAATCCGGGCTGGCGATGGCGCGCTGGTGCGCGGCGCAGGGCGCGCGCGTGCGCGTGGCCGACAGTCGGGCGCAGCCGCCGGGGCTGGCCGCGCTGCAACGCGACGTGCCGCAGGCCCAGGTGCACTGCGGCGCGCTCGGCGCCGATGTGCTCGGCGATGCGCAACTCGTGCTGCGCAGCCCCGGGCTGGCACCGCATGCGGCCGAATTCGCTGCCATCGTGCACGCGGCGCAGTCCCGCGGCGTGCCGCTGGCCGGCGAGCTGCACCTGTTCCAGTGGGCGCTGGACGATCTGTGCGCACAGCGCGGTTACGCGCCCAAGGTCGTCGCCATCACCGGCACCAACGGCAAGACCACCGTCACCCGCCTGACCGGGGCGATGCTGCAACGCGCCGGCTGGAACGTGGCGGTGGCGGGCAATATTTCGCCGGCGATGCTCGACGCGCTGCAAACCCGGCTGGCGCAGGACGATCTGCCGCAGGCCTGGGTGCTCGAACTCTCCAGCTTCCAGCTCCACGGCATGAGCGGCTTGCGCGCCGACGCCGCCACGGTGCTCAACATCACCCAGGATCACCTCGACTGGCACGGCGACATGGCCGCGTACACCGCCGACAAGGCGAATATTTTCGGCGGCGATGCGGCCGGCGGCGTCATGGTGCTCAACCGCGACGACCCGGCGGTGCTCGCCCTGCAGCGCCCAGGCAGGCGGCTGCGGCGTTTTGGTTTGCGCCCGCCGCAGCAAGCCGGCGACTGGGGCGTGGTGCGCGAAGGCGGCATCGACTGGCTGGCGCGCGCCGTGGCCGAGGGCCAATCCGCGCCGCCGCCGCGGCCGGTGGCGGACAATCCACTTCGGCGCGGCAAAGCCGTAGCCGCTGCGGCGCCGGACGAATTCACCGTGCAGCGGCTGATGCCGGCAGACGCGCTGCGCATCCAGGGTGCGCACAACGAGGCC
>JBFXEK010000095.1:0-6159 GCA_050180155.1 Thiomonas sp.
TCATCGACTACCACGGCCTCCAGCGCGAGCAAGCGGTGGACGGCAAGCTGAGCATCGACAGCACACCCATGCGCAGACTGGGTTGGCTGGGCAAGAGCGCGGGCATCGTCTTCAGTCGCGTGCGGCGAAACGCGCCAAGCCATATCGTCGCCAGCGGTGATGCCTACATCGGCCTGCTCGGCTGGCTGCTCGCGCGCCTGACTGGCGCGTGTTTCGTGTTCGACGTGTACGACAAATACGACGAATTCGGCGGCTACCGGCGGCCGCTCGGTTGGAATCTGTTCGGCTTTCTGCTGCGGCATGCCGACCGCTGCTGGTTCGCCAGCCGCCGCCTGCTCGGGCAACTGGGCAACGCCGCGCGTGGTGATTGCCAAGTGATGAACGGCATCGATCCGCAGCACTTTCGTCCGCTCGATCAACGCGAAGCGCGCGCGCGCCTGGGCCTGCCCGCCGACGGTTCAATGGTGGGCTACTTTGGTGGCTTGAGCATCGAACGCGGCACGCCCGATCTCATCCGCGCGATGCAAATTCTGGGCACGCAGGAAGTTGCTCCAATGCTCGTCCTCAGCGGCAAGATGGAAACGCCAATTCCCCTCGATCTTCCAAACGTGCGCTATCTGGGCAACCTCTCGCACGACGCCATGCCCTGGGCACTCGCTGCGGTCGATGTCGTGGCCGTGCCCTATCGCCTTTCGGCCTTTCTGGACGCGGCCTCGTCGGTCAAATTCGGTGAAATCCTGGCCTGCCGCCGTCCCCTCGTGGCCACCCGCACCCCCAATTTTCTGAGCAATTTTCCAATCCAGGCCGCAGAGCTTGACGCCTACCTGGCCGAGCCCGGGCAACCCGAGGCACTGGCACGCGCCATCGAGCAGCAACTGCGCAGCCCCGTGCTCGCGAGTGTGCCAACGGACATGGAATGGCCGACCATCGCCCGCCTGACGTGGGCATCGCTGCGGGCATGCAAGGCATGAAGGCGGACAACCCACACAGATGACAGGATGAGGCTGCCTTGAACGTTCTTTTCGTCCTCCCGCGCATGGTGTCCGGCGGTGTCGAGCGCGTCACCCTCAACCTGGCTGCGGCTTTCGCGCAGCAAGGCGTGACCTGCCGCCTAGCCCTGCGCCAGGCCACTGGGGAATGGATGGACGAGGCGCGTCGCGTATTCGCGGCGGTAGACATCGTCGCCGCAGACGGCATGCGCCACTTCGTACCCAGGCTTGCCTCGGTGATTGCGGCGTGGCAGCCGACGCACATCATCACCGCGTTCACCGATATTGGGCTGCTCACCTGGCTAGCACGGCGCCGCTCCGGCGTGTCGGCCAAGCTGATCCACGGTATTCACAACACGCATGCTTTCGCCAACAGGCGCCGCGGTGTGGCCGGGCTTTTAAGGTTTGGCGCCGATGCCGCGATGGCGCGTTTTCTCTACCCTCGCGTGGATGCGCTGGTCTGCGTGTCCCAAGGCATCGAGGCAGAAGTCAAGGCCTGTTGCCCGGCTGCCGCCAAGCACACCCACACCATCTACAACCCCGTCGCCAGCGCCGCGCAAATCGCCGCTTGCGCTAAGCAAGAGCGGCGCGCGCAAACGCCGATTGGCGACCGCTGGGTCATCGTCGGGCTGGGCAGGCTGACCCGCCAGAAGGGTTTCGACGTCTTGATCGACTCTGCGGCCCAACTGCCGGCATCGCCAGACTGGCAGATCGACCTTTACGGCGACGGCCCCGAGCGCGACAACCTGCAGCAGCGCATCGCTGGGCACCGGCTGCAAGACCGCGTGACCTTGCACGGCTACACCGACCAGCCGCACGAGGTGTTGCAACGTGCCGATATCTTCGTCTTGCCGTCACGCTACGAGGGATTCGGTCTGGTCATCGCCGAAGCCATGATGCACGGCGTGCAGGTCATCGCAGCCGATTGTCCACAAGGGCCAAGGGAGCTTCTCGACGGCGGACGCTTGGGACAGTTGGTCCCAAGCGATGAGGCTGATGCTCTGGCAGAAGCTTTGCTGCGCGTGATGTCGGGGCAGACCTGGGTCGACGCCACCGCCCTGCAAGCGCGTGCCGCCGATTTTTCGACTGAGAAAAGCGCAGCGCAATGGCTCGATCGACTTCGCTCCTCCTGATGTTGTATCCACATTCACGTCACACCATCGCAGGATGTCTCGCGCTTAGGTGTAGTTCGACGGTGACAGGGCCCGATCGATAGCTTCCATCACCCCTTCGTCTGTGGTGCGCTGAACGCAGGGAAATGGTTGGTCTTTCCGGTTGGAGTAGGCGCACACCCAATCGCAGCCGTAGCACGGCATGCGGTGGCCGACGGCCAGCGGCGGGCGGCGCACCGGCGCGATGGCCGCGTCATAAGGAAAGCACAGCCCCCAGTGCCCGCCACCGACCACGACCACGCTGGGAGTGCCCACTGCGGCGGCAATGTGCCCGGCGGCCGAATCGTTGCCGACGAGCAGTTGCGCGTGGGCGATCAGGTCGATCAGTTCGGGAACTGTGGTTTGCCCGACGAGGTTTTGCGCCTTCTCGCCCAGCGCTTCGGCGATGCGCGCGCCCAGGTCGCGTTCGCCCGCCGTGCCGACGATGACGCAGCGCCACTGCGGATGCCGCGCCGCCAGCGCCTTGGCGACGGCGGCAAACCGCTCTGGCGGCCAACGCCTGTAAGCCTGGCTGGCGCCGGGCGCGAGCACCCAATAGTCACCCTGCACCAGGCGCGGCGAGGCCGCCGGCCAGGTCACGGCCTCGACCGGCGCGGTCACGCCCAGGGCTTGCAAAAACGCGGCAAACCGGCGCTGCACGTGCACCGCGATGCGCCCGTCCGAAGGCACCAGCCGCGCATACCGCCGGTTGCTCCAGCGCACCTCCCAGGCCGGGCGGTCGCGCATGCAGTGGCTGAAACCGACGGCGGGCGCGCCCAGCGCCTGCACTATGCCCTCACCGCGGCTGACTGGCCCGCGCGGATGGGACATGTAAAGCGTTTGTTCCACGCCCAGCCCGCGCAGACGGCGCAGCGCCTGCGCGCGCTGCCCGGGATGTGACAAACGCAAGGCCGAAGCGCGCAGCCCGACGATGACGCAATCCGGCAAAGCCGCCTGGAGCAAAGACTGGCTGGCCGCATCGCAGACCACGGCCACTTGCTGGCCTTGCCGCAGCCAATGCGCGCACAGCGCCCGCCCATACGGCAGCCACATCAGCACATCGCCCAGCAAATCCGGGAACAGCACCGCCACCCGCCCCGGCCCGGGCTGCGGCCGCCGCGCCGCGAGCACGACCGCGTCGAAGGCCATGTAAAGCAGGGCACCGAAGCCATACGCCACGCGCAGACGCCAGCGCTGCAGCCGTTGTCGCCAGTTCATGGTTTGCGCAATACAGCCGTCATCACGGTCGGTTCGCCGCGGCAGGCAGCACGGCCGGCTTTTTGAGCAAGGCGTCCAGTTCCCAGTCCGCGCACTCGAGCGCCGGGTGCACGTCGACCAGCATCGCCACCGCCCGATGCACGCCCCGGTTGGCGTGCCAGCGCAGGCGGTTGAACACGCGCAGCGCAGCCCGACCCGGGTGCCGCCACGACCAGAACAGCCGCGGCGGGTTGCGCACCACCTCGAAAGTGTCGGCGGGAAACCCGGCCAGCTCGGCCACCTGGCGCAACGAAAGCTCGTTGAACGGCGTCACATGGGTGATGTCGCCCGCGACGTAGTGACCCGCGAGCAGGTTGGCCGCATTGGGCGTTTTGACATTGAGCCAGCCGCCGGGCGCCAGGCAGCGATGAAACTCGCGCAGCAAGCCGACGATGCGTTCGCGCGGAATGTGCTCGATGACGTGGTGGAACAGAATCACGTCGAAACTGCCGTCCGGGGTGGCGCGCAAGAAATCGAACAAATCGGCGCAGTGAATGCTCACCTCGGGCGGCAGACGCTCGCGGGCGGTCGCGGTCAGTTGCACCGACACATCCACCCCGGTCAGCCGGGTGTAACCCAGCCCGTGCAGCAGGCCGAGCAGATAGCCCGTGGCGCAGCCCGCGTCGAGCATGCGCGCGGTTTTGGGCACCTGCGGCAACCACGGCGGCAGCCGACCGGCTGAGGTTCATGATGCCCTGCTGGCTGCCCTTTTTCGGCACCCACTCGGACAACGTCACGGCGACAGCCGGAAATGTACGCAGCACCTTGCCGTCCACGGCCACGAGCATTGCGCCGGTTTGCCGGGTCAGTGCCCGTTCCTGTGAGAGTTGACAGCGGCGGATCAACTCTGCCACGACGTTGGTATCGGCGACCCTCATGCCCGGCCTTGCCGCTTGAAGGCATCGATGTCGCGCGCGCTGAAACCCGCATCAAGCCCGGCGCGCAAACTGCGCACGCGCGCAAGGCGTTCGCTGGGAGCCATTTTGCCGGGAACGAGCACGGTTTCGAGGCAGACGATGGCCTCGCTGTTCAGGCGGAGACGGTCGGACTGGGCCGCAGCGCGCAGGCGTTCGTGCCCATCATCTGGAATGTTTTTCAAGCACGGTGTCGTCGGCATGGTGTCATTTCTCCCAAGAAACCCTTGGCATCGTATCCCCCTCGTTCCCCCGCAGGGCGCGCGGGTGCGAACTGCCGCGCCGTTGGGGCCGCGACCGTGGGGCTTGCACCGGGCAGGGCTCATCGGCTCAGGCGCTTCACTTGGCGCGCCACGGCGGCCTGGACGACGATCGCCACGGCTTCGCTTGCATAAGCGGCCCACACTGCGCCCATCATGCCGTAGCGCGGCACGAGCAGCAGCACCAGCAACACGCCAGCGGCCGCGGCAGCGGCGGATACGAGCAGCAGCACCTGGCTCTTGCCATGCGCCATGAGCCAGGCATTGCCCAGATTGCGCGCGACTTGCAGCGCCGGCAACAGCGCCAGCGCAGCCAGGGCATGGGCGGCCGGCGCGTAATCGCCACCGAGCAGCCAAGTCAGGATCGGAGCGAAAAGCACCAGCACCGCGGCGGCGGCCAGCGCGACGGCCAGCAGCGCGGCCGCGCTGCGCCGCATGCGCGCGTGCGGGTCGGGCGCGGCAAACACCCGCGGCCACAGCGCCTCTTGCAGCGCGGCCAGCGGCAGGGTGACCAGATCGACCAGGCGCTGCGCGACATTGAATCCCCCGGCGTCGGCGTAGCTCAGGTGCGCGAGCACGGGTTTGTTGAACTCGGTCTGCAGGCGAGACGCCAGCGCGCCGGCGGCAAAGGGCAGTCCGTCCCGGGCCAAATGCCCTGCCGGAGGCGGTGGCGACACGCGAGAATGGCGCCACCCGGCGCCTTGCAGCACGGTCAGCAACGCGGCATACGCGACGCTGCTCAGGCCGTAGGCGATCATCCATGCCGCCGGGGAGGGCGGCGACGCGGCCAACAGCAGGACGAGCAAGCCCAGCAGCCGCGCCAGCGGCAGCCCGGCCATCACCAGCCCGAAGCGCATCGCCCGCTGCCGCGCTTGCTCGATGCGGGCGTTGATTTCGACCAGCGATGCAGCGGCCACTTCACCCGCGGCCAGCAGCGCCAACGCCGCCAGGGGAGCCGGCGCGGGCAGGCTCCAGGCGATCGCGCCAACGGCCAGCGCCGTGCTGGCCAGGCTGGCGGCGGCCCAAAGCCGCAGCGCTCCGCGCCGCAGCCGCGCCAGCGCCGACGGCCCGCCCGAGCCGTCGCGCACGATCACCGCGGCCAGCCCGAGACCGGCCAGCGGGGTGAAAAACGTCGCCATGGCCAGCGCCGCGACAAAAGCGCCGTAACCTTGCGCGCCCAGCCAACGGGCCAGCAGGAGCACCAGCGCAGCCTGCGCCGCCGCGCGCAAGCCCAGGCCGAGAAAAATGCGCGCGCCGTCGCGCGCCAGCCCGCCGGGGCGCCAGCGCCACAGGCGCCAGACGGCACGATCAGAACGTGACATGGCCGATCGCCCGCCCGGCTGCGACGTGCACCGGGGTGGAGCGTGGGCAGCAGCGGTAGCCGTCGGGCGGCGCCCCGGCGTCCTCAGCCATCGGCGCCGGCAGTCGGCTCGCCGACCCCTTCGAACACCTCCGCCAACGACAGGCGCAGGCCGATGCTGGCGAATTCGGCCACGTCGTCGCCGGCGTAGGGGTGCAGGGTCCACAGCCCGCCGTCGGCTTTGCGGTAAAGGTCCAGGGTGCGGGTGGCGGGGTCGGCCAGGGCGTA
>JBFXEK010000096.1:0-6141 GCA_050180155.1 Thiomonas sp.
ACGGTAATAAACCAAATTGCCGACGCGACGCTTGGCGACGACACCGGCTTGATACAACACCTTGAGATGCTGGGACACATTGGGCTGGGTCGAATCGACCGCGCTCATGATGTCGCTCACACTTTTTTCACCCGTACAAATGGAATTGAGAATGCGCAACCGCAGCGGCGTGGCCAGCACACCGAACAGCTCCGCCGCCGAGTCGAAAACCCGGTCCACATCGACCGAGAGATCGTCTGCGGGCGGTGTGACCAATTCCGGGAGAGTATCGTGTTGTGGCATGTGAATCTGCTTATAAGCAAGCACTGATATTTTTCAAATCACTATTCCCCTTGTCCACAGCCTGCGGCTAGGACTTTCCCTAGTCAACTGCGCGCAATTGCATCAGGAATTTGCTGAAGGGCAAGCGGGTCTTCGAGCGTGGTCAGGTCTCCGGGATCGCGTCCTTCGCAGATCGCCTGGATCGCCCGTCGCAGCATTTTGCCAGAGCGCGTCTTCGGCAGGGCCGTGACGAGGCAGATGCGCTGCGGCCTGGCGACGGCGCCGAGCTGGGCGTCGACATGCGCGGCAATGGCCGCCTGTTGCGCCGCGGCATCGCCATCCTGTCCGGGGCGCAGGACGACGAACGCCCAGGCAGCCTGCCCCTTGAGCGCATCCTGCACCCCGACCACGGCCACCTCGGCGACTGCCGGGTGCGCGCTGATACTTTCCTCGATTTCCCGTGTTCCCAGGCGATGGCCGGCGACGTTGATCACGTCATCGGTGCGACCGAGAATGTAAAAGTAACCGTCTTCGTCCTGCCGCCCCCAGTCGAAAGTTGAATACACCTGCCTGTTGGGGTATGTACTCCAGTAGGTATCGACGAAGCGCTGGTCGTTTCCCCATACAGTCTGCAGACAACCCGGGGGCAGCGGCCAGTCGATGGTGAGCACGCCTTTCTCTGCGGGCGCCACGGGTGCGCCGTCGGTTTCATTACGAACACGACCTTGTAGCCGGGCATCGCCACTCCCGGCGAGCCTGGGCGGGCGGCAACCTGCGGGTCGCTTTGCGGCGTGGCCAGAATCGGCCAGCCGGTTTCGGTTTGCCAGTAATTGTCAATCACCGGCTTGCCCAGGGACTCGGCAACCCATTGCCCAGTAGGCTCGTCCAGCGGCTCGCCCGCGAGGAAAATGGCACGCAGACTGGACAGATCGTGACGGCGCAGCAAGGCCGGATCGTGGCGCTTGAGCACGCGCATCGCCGTCGGCGCAGAAAACAATAGATTCACCCTGTACTGTTCGACCAGGCGCCAGAAAATCGCCGCATCAGGGCGGATCGGCGTGCCCTCGTAGAGCACGGTGGTCATGCCGGTCAGCAGCGGGGCATAGACGATATAACTATGCCCGACCACCCAGCCGATGTCGCTTGTGCTGAAAAACGTCTCGCCGGGACTGCCGCCGAAAATCACGCGCATCGACATGTGCATGGCCACTGCATACCCCCCGGTGTCACGTTGCACCCCCTTGGGCTTTCCCGTCGTTCCCGATGTGTAGAGAATGTAGCTGGGGTGGGTAGCATCGACCCAGACACACGGCACCTGTGCCTGCGCATGCTGCGCGTGCAGCGTGGCGTAGCTCACATCGCGGGCAGCCTGCTGCGGCCAGTTGGCCAAACCGCGGTCGACCACGACCACGCGAGACACCGCGTGTTGCGACAGGCGCAACGCCTCGTCGAGCAACGGTTTGTACGGCACGACCTTGCCGCCACGCGAGCCAGCGTCGGCGCTGACGATGACTTTGGGCCGCGCGTCGTCGATGCGCGCGGCCAGGCTGACCGAAGCAAACCCGCCGAAAACCACCGAGTGCACCGCCCCCAGTCGCACACAGGCCAACATGGCGAACACCGCTTCGGGAATCATCGGCATGTAGATGAGCACCCGGTCCCCCTGCGTCACGCCGAGCGACTGCAGACTTGCGGCCATGATCTGCACCTCCCGGTGTAATTCGGCGTAACTGTATTGCCGCTCCTGCCCGGTTTCGGTGGACACATAAATCAGCGCGGTTTGGCCGGCACGCGCAGCGAGGTGGCGGTCGACGGCGTTGTGACACAGATTGGTCTGCCCGCCGACGAACCAGTCGGCAAACGGCGGCCGGCTGCGGTCGAGCACCGCGTCCCAGCGGCGGTGCCAGTCGATGCTCTGCGCCTGCTCTGCCCAAAATTCCTCGGGTGAATCGACGCTACGGCGATATAAATTCGCGTAAGCCGCCTCGCGCATGGCTTGTCTCCTCGTCGTGAAAGTGCGGGTCAGCCTAGGAATGCGTGCTGACGCCGAACTGACAGTCTGGCTGCGCGGTACGGCGTCAAATCTGCACGACCAGTCTCCCGCGCACCTTGCCGTCGAGCAAGTCTTGCGCCGCGGTCGCAGCCTGCGCCAGTGGGATGTCGTGCGCGATGCGGTCGAGCATTTGCCCGTCGATGTCGTCGGCCAGTTTCTGCCACGCCTTGCAGCGCATGGCCTTGGGCTGCATCACGCTGTCGATACCCACCAGCGTCACGCCCCGCAGGATGAACGGCGCCACGGTGGCCGGAAAGTCCATGCCGCCGGCAAGTCCGCATGCTGCAACCACTCCGCCCCAGCGCGTCTGCGCGCAGGCGTTGGCCAATGTGTGGCTGCCCACCGTATCGACCACGGCCGCCCAGCGCTCTTTCTGCAGCGGTTTGCCAGGAGCCGACAGGCTGTTGCGATCGATCACCTCGGCAGCGCCGAGCTGGCGCAGGTAGGCTTCTTCCTGCAGTTTGCCGGTCGATGCCACGACCCTCCAGCCCTGTTTGGCCAGCAGGGCAACGGCCACGCTGCCCACGCCGCCGCTGGCGCCGGTGACCAGTACGTCTGCCTGCCCGGGGCTGGCACCGTGGCGCTGCAGCGCCAGCACGCACAGCGCCGCGGTATACCCCGCCGTGCCCAGCGCCATCGCCTGCCGCGCAGTGAACGCCGCGGGCAGCGGAATCAACCAGTCACCGTTGAGGCGAGCGCGCTGGCTCAGACAGCCCCAATGCGTCTCGCCCACCCCCCAGCCGTTGAGCAGCCATTTGTCGCCGGCACGCCAGTCGGGGTGTGTGCTGTGCAGCACAGTGCCGGCGCCGTCGATTCCCGGCACCATTGGCCAGCGCCG
The DNA here is from genome assembly GCA_050180155.1 of Thiomonas sp. Taxonomy (GTDB): domain Bacteria; phylum Pseudomonadota; class Gammaproteobacteria; order Burkholderiales; family Burkholderiaceae_C; genus Thiomonas. Next base: position 3,153 of record JBFXEK010000096.1, read on the forward strand.
CACTACGGGGCCGCGGTTGGTCAGCGCCAGCGCGTCTTTGTAGTTCAGGCTGGAATATTCGACCGCCACGGTCACATCGCCTGCGGGCAGATCGTCATCCGGCAGAGTGGTCAACTCCGCGCGAAATCCCTGCTCGGTCTGATCCAAGCGCCATGCTGTAAACATCGTGCCGTCTCCTCGTGTGGGCGCCATCGCGTGGTGCAATCGCGCCGTGAAATCGTTGACACCAAGCAGCAATTTACCTAAATTGCTGCGCTTATGCGTGTCAACCCCTGGTTCGTGAGCAAAGCCCTGGCCTGTTGTGTATTGTGCACAGCATCGGCCTGGGCCGACCCCGGCAGTCTGGCGCAAGTCACGCCGCAGCAGCCTTCTGCAGCTGCGGTCAGGGACGTGCAACAAAGCACACAGCGCGACGAAGCCTCGCTCAAGCAATGGCTGGCGAACAACGGGTTCGTGCAACAAGTTTCGACCCGCGCGTCCGATCTGGTGGTCAATGCGCTGAGCTTTCTCGGTGTGAAATACCACTATGGCGGCGATACCGCGCGCAGCGGCTTCGATTGCTCGGGCTTCGTCCGCTACGTCTACCAGGAAACCCTCGGCACCGTCCTGCCGCACAGCGCCGCCGAACAGGCGCGCGAAGGGGAAAAAATTGCGGAAAGCCAACTCCGTCCGGGCGACCTGGTGTTCTTCAACACCCTGCGCCGTGCCTTTTCGCATGTGGGCATTTATATCGGCAATGGCCAGTTCATCCACTCGCCGCGGCCAGGGCAGAGCATCCGCATCGAAAACCTGGACATGCCCTACTGGGCCAAGCGGTTCGACGGCGCACGACGCATTCTGACGTCGGCGAGCGCCCCGCTGGACGCTGGCGGGTTGATGCCCAGCGCCGAAGCCGCCAACCTGCCCAAGACCGACGCCGCGGACAACACCCCATCGGCGCATTGATCCGCCGCTTGCCGAGCAAGCGGCGGGGCAATCGACTTCTGCGCAGTCAACGCCGCGGCGGCGGCAAATCGGTGCAACTGCCTTCGGCGGCTTCCGCAGCGAGTCCAATGCTCTCGCCCAGTGTCGGATGCGGGTGGATGGTGCGGCCGATGTCCACCGCGTCGGCGCCCATCTCGACCGCCAGCGCGATTTCGCCGATCAGGTCGCCCGCATGGGTGCCGACGATGCCGCCGCCGACGATGCGGTGCGTGGCCGCGTCGAACAGCAGCTTGGTGAAGCCTTCGTCGCGGCCGTTGGCGATCGCCCGGCCCGACGCGCTCCACGGAAACAGCCCCTTGGTCACGGCGATGCCCTGCACCTTGGCCTGGTCTTCGGTCAGCCCGACCCAGGCGATTTCCGGGTCGGTATAGGCCACGCTGGGGATCACCCGCGCGTCGAACGCCGAGCGCGCCAGCGCCGTGTCGCCCTTGAGCTCACCCGCGCACACTTCGGCCGCGACATGCCCTTCGTGCGCCGCCTTGTGCGCCAGCATCGGCGGGCCGACGATGTCGCCAATGGCAAAGATGTGCGGCACATTGGTGCGCAGCTGCGCATCGACCGGAATGAAGCCGCGCTCGTTCACCGCCACGCCCGCCTTGTCGGCGGCGATTTTGCGGCCATTGGGCGCGCGGCCCACCGCTTGCAGCACCAGGTCGTAGCGCTGCGGCTCGGCTGGCGCGCCTTCGCCTTCGAAGCGCACCCAGATGCCGTCGGGCTTGGCTTCGGCGGCGACGGTCTTGGTCTTGAGCATCACGCGGTCGAAGCGCCGGGCATTCATTTTCTGCCAGATTCTGACCAGATCGCGGTCGGCGCCGGGCATCAGGCCGTCGAGCATTTCCACCACGTCCAGCCGCGCACCCAGCGTGGAATACACCGTGCCCATTTCCAGGCCGATGATGCCGCCGCCGACGATGAGCATGGTCTTCGGCGCCACGTCGAGCCGCAGCGCGCCGGTGGAATCGACGATGCGCGGATTGTCCGGCAAGAACGGCAGCCGCACCGCCTGCGATCCCGCGGCGATGATGGCGCGGGCAAAGCGCACGGTCTGCGTCTGCCCCGTCTTGTCCTGCCCACCGCCGGTGGTGAGTTCGACGGCGACGTGGTGCGCATCGACAAAGCGGCCGTAGCCGCGCAGCACCGTGATTCTCCGCATCTTGGCCATCGCCGCCAGCCCGCCGGTGAGTTTGCCCACTACCTTGGCCTTGTGCGCGGTGAGTTTGGCCCGGTCGATCTTGGGCGCGCCGAATTCCACGCCGAAGTCGGCGAAATGCGCGGCTTCGTCGATCACCGCGGCCACATGCAGCAACGCCTTGCTCGGAATGCAGCCGACGTTCAGGCACACGCCGCCAAGCTGGGCGTAACGCTCGACCAGCACGACCTTGAGCCCCAGGTCGGCGGCGCGGAACGCCGCGGAATACCCGCCCGGCCCGGCGCCGAGCACCAGCAGGTCGCACTCCACGTCGGCCTGGCCGCTGAACGCGGCGGCCGGCTGCGGCGCGGCGGAGGCTGCCGGCGCGCTGGCGGCAGGCGCAGCGGACGCTGCGGCAGCCGGCGCGGCAGCAGGGGCCGCGGCCGCAGGCTGCGACGCTTCGCCACTGGTCTCCACCTCCAGCAGCACCGAGCCTTCGCTCACCTTGTCGCCGAGCTTGACCCGCAGGGCCTTGACCACCCCGGCGGCGCTGCTCGGAATCTCCATACTCGCCTTGTCGCTCTCCACCGTCACCAGCGACTGATCCACGGAAATCGTGTCGCCAGCCTTGACCAGCACCTCGATCACTTCCACATCCTTGAAGTCCCCGATGTCGGGAACTTTGACTTCGACTGTTGCCATCGCTCGCCCCCCCGGTCAGATCAGCACACGCCGCAGGTCGGCGAGCAGTTCGGCCAGCACTGTGGTGAAACGTGCGGCCATGGCACCGTCGATGACGCGGTGGTCGTATGACAAGGACAGCGGCAACATCAGCCGCGGCTGGAATGCGCTGCCGTCCCACACCGGTTTGATCTG
>JBFXEK010000097.1:0-6136 GCA_050180155.1 Thiomonas sp.
CTCGGGGTCGAATCCGTAGGCCTTTAACACCTGGTCCATCAGCGCCTTGGGCACGCGCGACTGCGCTTCCTTGTACACCGGCACCATGGCCTTTTTCCACGCCAGCCGCTCCGCCGGGGTGAGCGCGACGACCTGGCACTTACCCGATTTGCGCACGCCTTCGAGCGCTTCGTCGTTGTCCTTCTTGGCGATGCCGTTGGCGAAGTCGGTGGACTCGACCATCGCCTGGTCGAGGATTTTGCGCAGTTCCGGCGGCAGCCCGTCCCAGAACTTTTTGTTGACGATGACCGCGTAGCCCAGGTAGCCGTGCTGGGTCTGCGTCAGATACTTCTGCACCTCGTAGAACTTCTGGGTGTAGAAGTTCGACGGCGGGTTTTCGGTGCCGTCGACCACCCCGGTCTGCAGCGCCTGATAGACCTCGGAAAACGCCATGACCTGCGGGATCGCGCCGATTGCGCGCATCTGCATGTCCAGGATCTTGCTCGACTGGATGCGCATTTTCAGCCCCTTGGCGTCGGCCGGGTTTTTCAGCGGCTTGTTGGCGCTCATGTCCTTGAAGCCGTTGTCCCAGTACGCCAGGCCGAGGATGCCCTTGGAATCGAGCTTGCCCAGCAGTTCCTTGCCGATCGGGCCTTGGGTGATTTTGTGCAGTTCCTCGTAGTTGTCGAAAATGTACGGCAGGTCGAACAGCTCGAACTCCTTGACGCCCAGCGGGCCGAACTTGGCCAGCGAAGGCGCGAGCATCTGCACCGAGCCGAGCTGCAGCGCCTCGACCTCCTCTTTGTCTTTGTAGAGCTGGCTGTTGGGGTAGACCTCGACCTTCACCCGCCCCTGCGTGCGTTCCTCGGCGAGCTTTTTGAAATGCTCGGCCGCCTGCCCCTTGGGCGTGTTGGGCGCGACCACGTGGCTGAATTTGATGACGATGGGCTGCTGCGCGCGGGCCAGCGAACCCAGCCCCACCCCGGCTGCGGCCAGCCCCAGACCGATGACGGCTTGACGACGATGCATGGCGTTCTCCGTGAACGTTGGATATTGGTATGAAATGAAACGTATGGAGTTGTAAGCATACGTCACCGCCGTGCAGCGTGGGAACGCCGTGGGGCGAGCCGCATGGCCGTCATGCGACAGCGCACCTCACGCCAGCCGCGTGGATCGAGGTACGGCTCCAGAGCTGCCGATCAGGCTCAGGCGTGACCGTTGTTCACCGGCGGCTTGCCCGCGCCCAGCCGCAGCTCGCGCGCATGCTCATCGCTGCTCTGCTGGATTTTGCGGATGAAAAACCAGATGAAAAACACCCCCATGCCGATCAAAAACACAATCACGCCCAGGCTGAGCAGACCATAATCGGTGCCGAACAGACCGGCCCAAACCGAACCCGAATTCATGATGCAGACCTCCTCGTCGTTGTCGAACCCACAGAATATTCGCGCACACTCATTACCATTTGATACAGCACAAACCCCGGCTGCCGACATGGCACCGACGCAGCGCCGGACGCCGCGCCGGCTGGGCATCGTCAGCGCCATCGCCCAGGAACAAAGCGGCCTGCTCGACGCGCTGCAACAGCCGCGGCGCGTGCGCCACGGCAACCGCGACTACGCGCTCGGCCAGTTGTACGCGCAAGACGTGGTGCTGGTGCTGTGCGGCATCGGCAAGGTGGCCGCAGCGGCAACCACGACCAGCCTGATCGTCGAATTCGGCTGCGACGCGCTGCTGTTCACCGGCGTGGCCGGCGGGCTGGGCGCCGGTGTGGCCGTGGGCGACGTGGTCATCGCCGACACCCTGCTGCAGCACGACCTCGACGCCCGCCCGCTCTACCCACGGTTCGAAGTGCCCGACAGCGGCAAAAGCCGCTTTGCCGCCGATGCCGCGTTGACGCAAGCGCTGCAGGCCGCCGCGCAGCGCGTGTTCGGCGCCGGCTGCCCGCCGCGGATCGACGCCGCCACGCGCGACGCCTTCGGCCTGCACCAGCCACGACTGCACGTCGGCCTGGTGGTCAGCGGCGACCGTTTCATCGCCACCCGCGCCGACAGCGATGCGCTGCGCGCCGCGCTACCGGATGCGCTGGCGGTGGAAATGGAAGGCGCAGCCGTGGCGCAAGTCTGCCACGATTACGCCACGCCGTTCGCCTTGGTCCGCACCATTTCCGACCGCGCCGACGACACCGCACACATCGATTTCGGCCGTTTCATCCGCGACGTCGCCAGCCAGTACAGCCAGGCGCTCATGCAGGCGTTGCTGCAGCCCGCGGCAGATCCAGCCTGTCGGTGAACAGGCCATCGACCCCCAGCGCCAGCAGCCGCCGCGCCTGCGCGGCGTCGTTGACGGTGTAGCAGCGCAGCGCCAGCCCCGCGGCGTGCACCGCCTGCACCACTGCGGCGCCGACCTGCTGCCACGCGGTATGCACCGCCGCGGCGTGCACGCCGCGCGCCGTCTGCAGCGTGCGCGCGCCGTACTCCTCGGTCAGCAGCGCCAGCGGCAGCGCACTGCCCACGGCGGCCAACGCCTGGCGTGCCGCGCGCAGCGCCGGCAGCGAAAACGACGACAACAGCGGCTCGGGGGCCTGCGGGTGTTGCGCTGCCCAGCGCGCCGCGCGCTGTGCCACGGCTTGCCCGGTGGCCTCGTCCTGCCCCGGGTTGGGCTTGATTTCCAGGTTCAGCCACGCGCCGTGGCGCGCGGCAAAGTCGAGCACGGCGTCGAGCGACGCCGGCGGCTCGCCCTTGAACCGCGCGCCGTGCCAGCTCCCGGCATCGACCAGTTGCAGATTGTCCCAGCGCCACGGCGCAGCCGACCCGCGGGCATCCGTCGTGCGGTCCAGCGTGTCGTCGTGCAGCAGCCAGAGCACGCCGTCGGCGCTGAGCTTGACGTCGCATTCGAACGCGCGAAACCCCGCCTTCAAACCCGTTTCGAACGCCGCCAGCGTGTTCTCCGGCGCGGCGTCGCCGCCGCCACGGTGCGCGATCCAGCGCCGATCGAATGGCGCGGCGGCGTGGGTCATGGCTTGGCGGTTGCGCATTGCGCGCGTAGCCAGCGGCCGGAGGCTTGCACTTCCAGCCGGATCGGCCCGCTCATATCGACACCAGGCAGGCTGGATGCGTCGGGCAGTGCGTACCGACCTTGGCCCGTGTGCGTCGCGCGCCAGGCACGCGGCGACGTCATGGTCATCTCGCCTTGCACCGTACCCTCGAAGCCTTCGCCATTCACCGCCTTGCAGCGCCCGGTGTAGCGCAGCGTGGTGGCGGTGTTTTCAATCAGGGTGTACCGGCAGCCGGGCGAGTCGCGCTGCAGATCGTCGAGCCACGCCCGCGGGTCGTTGCCATAGCGCGCTGTGTCTTTGGCGGTGAGACACTCCTGCCGCACATCGGCCATGGCCGCCAGCGCCTGAGCCATGAACGCCCTGGCCTGCGCCCGCTCCTGCGGCGGCATCTGCTGCAACTGCTCCTCGACGTTCTTGCGCGCCGCGGCCATCACGTCTTGCCCGTTGACCAGGGTTTTGCTGCGCACCTCCCACAGCCCCGGCTCGGGCAAGGGCAAGGCCTGCGCCGTTTGCACCAGCGTGAATGCGGCCGCGGCGGCGGCCCAACGAAAACGACTCATCGGCATGTCCTCCCTAACGGCGCTACCAATGTAACTCAGCAACATGACGCCGCCCAGATCAGGTCAGGCAGGTATGGACCGCTTGGGTCACGCGGTTTTGCGCGCCGCCTTTTTCGCCGCCGGTTTGGCTGCGCGCGGCTCGAACTCGAAACCGATTTTGCCGCCCGGCTGCTTGACCAGGAAGGCCTTGAACTTGCGCTTGGTGCGCGCGGAGACGAAACCGTCGAGCAGGTCGGTGCGGCCCTCGGCCAGCAGCTTGCGCATCTGCTCGGGCTCGACCGACTGCTGCAGGATGATCTTGCCGCTGCGGAAATCGCAGCTCGGCGCGCTGCCTACGCTGTGCTCGCACACATAGGCGTTGCCGGCGTCGTACACCGCGCCGCCGCACTTCGGGCAGGCGCCCAGCGGTTGCTGGCCGGAAAAATCCGGCGCCTCGCCGCCGTCGCTGGCCGCGTTCGTTTCGCCAAAATCGAATTCGAGTTTCCACTGGCCGCTGCCGCCCTCGCGCACCAGCTTGAGCTCGGCGGCGAACGGCCGACCCATTTTGCTGCGAAACCCGGTGAGCGGCCCGAGGTGCTTGTCGCGCAGCTGTTGCTCGACCTCGGCCAGCTCGAAGCTGCGCCCGCCCGGGTGCTTGCCGATGGAAAAGTCGCACTGCGTGCAGGCGTAGCGGTGGTAGTTTTCCTTGACCACGCCGCCGCAGTTCGGGCAAGGCGTCTGCAGCGTGGCGTAGTCGCCGGGCACGGTGTCGCGCTCGTACTCCTTGGCGCGGCGCACGATGGTTTCGGTCATCGCGGCGATGTCACGCATGAACTGCTCGCGGGTGATCTGCCCGCGCTCCATCTGCGCCAGCTTGTATTCCCAGCCGCCGGTGAGTTCGGGCTTGGTCAGTTCCTCCACCTGCAAACCGCGCAGCAGGGTCATCAGCTGAAACGCCTTGGCCGTGGGAATGAGCTCGCGGCCTTCGCGCAGCATGTAGTTCTCGGCCAGCAGCCCTTCGATGATCGCCGCGCGCGTGGCCGGCGTGCCCAGCCCCTTGCCCGACATCGCCTCGGCCAGGTCTTCGTCCTCGACCAGCTTGCCGGCATTTTCCATCGCCGACAGCAGCGTCGCTTCGGTGTAGCGCGCCGGCGGCCGGGTCTTGAACGGCTTGACCTCCACACCGTCGGCGCGCACCGCGTCGCCCTCGCGCACGGGCGGCAGGTTGGCGTGGGCCCCCTGCTCCTCCTTGCCGTAGATTTCCAGCCAGCCGGGTTTGACCAGAATCTTGCCTTCGGTCTTGAACTGTTCCTTGCCCACGCTGCTGATGCGCGTGGTCAGCAAATACTCGGCCGCCGGGTAGAACACGGCGAGAAAGCGCCGCACCACCAGGTCGTAGAGCTTGGCCTCGGCCTCGGACAGCGCACCCGGCGGCTGGGTGGTGGGGATGATGGCGAAGTGGTCGGACACCTTGGCGTTGTCGAACACCCGTTTGTTCGGCCGGATGTAGCCCTCCTCCAGCGCGCGGCGGGCAAACGGGGCTGCCGCGCCGCCGGCATCGGCCAGAGCCTGCGCGGTGGCGCGCGCCACGGGCACGTAATCCTCGGGCAGCGCGCGCGAGTCGGTTCGCGGGTAGGTCAGCACCTTGTGCTTTTCGTACAACGCCTGCGCCAGCGCCAGCGTGGTCTTGGCGGAAAAGCCAAAGCGCCCGTTGGCCTCGCGCTGCAGCGAGGTGAGGTCGAACAGCGCTGGCGACAGTTGCGTCGACGGCTTGGACTCGTCGCGCACCTGCGCGCTCTGTCCACTGCACGCCGCGGCGATCGCCTCGGCTCGCGCCTTGTCCCACAGCCGCTCGGCGCGCGCCTCGGCGTCGTCGCCCTTTTTGAACGCGGGGTCGAACCAGCGGCCGGTGTAGCTGCCCGCCGGGGCGGCAAACGTGGCGTGCACCTCGAAGTAATCGCGCGGCACGTGTTTGCGGATCTGCTCCTCGCGCGCGACGACGATGGACAACGTCGGCGTCTGCACCCGCCCGACCGGGGTGAGGAAAAAGCCGCCGTCCTTCGAATTGAACGCGGTCATCGCCCGCGTGCCGTTGATGCCCACCAGCCAGTCGGCCTCGCTGCGGCTGCGCGCGGCGTCGGCCAGCGGGCGCATTTCTTCATCGCTGCGCAGCCGCGCGAAGCCGTCGCGGATGGCCTGCGGGGTCATCGACTGCAGCCACAGCCGCTGCACTGGCTTGTGCAGCGGCTTGCCGCCTTCGGCGTACTGCAGGATCAAGCGAAAGATCAGCTCGCCCTCGCGCCCGGCGTCGCAGGCGTTGACCAGGGTGGTCACGTCCTTGCGCTTGATCAGCTTGACCACCGCGGCCAGCCGTCCCTTGGTTTTTTCGATCGGGTCCAGGTCGAAGCGCGGCGGAATCACCGGCAGGTGGGCGAAGCTCCACTTGCCGCGCTTGACCTCGAACTCTTCGGGCGCCTTGATTTCCACCAGATGGCCGACCGCCGAGGTCACCACGTACTGCGCGTTTTCGAAATACTCGTCGTGCTTGTCGAACTTGCCC
>JBFXEK010000098.1:0-6111 GCA_050180155.1 Thiomonas sp.
ACCAGGCGCCAGTCGACGAGTCTGCTGCACCGCCGCCGCCACACCGCGCCATGCTGCGGCGCAAGGGACGCGACCTCACCCTCATCGGCTATTCGCGCATGGCCAACCAGGCGCTTGCCGCCGCACAGCAGCTCGCCACCGACGGCATCGACGCCGAAATCATCGACCTGCGCTCGCTCAACCCGATCGACTGGGACACCTGCGCCGCGTCGGTGCGGCGCACCGGCCGCGTGCTCATCGCCGAAGAAGACAGCCGCTTTGCCGGCGCCGGTGCCGAAATCGCCGCCACCCTGACCGAATTGTGTTTTTCCAGCCTGCGCGCCGCGCCGATGCGCGTGGCCGCGCTCGACCTGCCCATCCCCTATAACAAGCGGCTCGAAGAGCAATCGATCCCGCAACCCGCCGACATCGCCGCTGCCGCGCGCCAGTTGCTCGGCCTGCCGACCCAGGAGAACGCCGCATGACGCAGACCGCCGTCACCCTGCCCGTGCTGTCCGACACCATGCAGACCGGTCGCATCGTCCGCTGGCTCAAGCAGCCGGGCGACGCCGTGAAAACCGGCGACGTGCTCGCCGAAGTCGAGTCGGACAAAGCCATCATGGACGTCGAGGCCTACGCCGACGGTGTACTGGTCGGGCCGCTCGCGCCGGTAGACACCGACATTGCCGTCAAGTCGACCATCGCCTGGATCGCCGACCAGCCGGCCTCAGCCGCCGCGCTTGTGCCGCAGAGCCCGCCCGCAGCTGCGTCGCCGTCAGCGGCAGATGCCGCGCCGCCGCAAACCGCAACCGGGTTGACAGCGACGCTGCCGACACCCGCGCCGCTGCACCGCGCGGCGGCAGTCAGCCCCGTCGTCGACGCGGCGCTGGCCGCGCGTGGCGCAGACGACGTGGTGTCGCCCGTCGCCCGTGGCCTGGCCGCCGAGCTGGGTATCGACGTGCAGCAGCTCGCCCCGGGCAGCGACGGTCGAATCAGCGCGGCGCAGGTGCTGGCCGCAGCCATCGGCCCGTTGTTGCCACGTCTGCAACTCGGCGCGGTGCAGCGCATCGACCGGCCCAGCAGCCTGAAAGCGGCAATGGCCGCGGCCATGCAGCGCACCGTGCACACCCCGGTGTTTCACCTCACCGTGGCGATCGATCTGCAACCCTTGCACGCCGCAGCGGCGCAGCAGCAACAATCGGTCAGCCTGCTGCTGGCGCGCGGCTGCGCCTTGGCCATCGACCAGCACCCGGACTTCAACTCCTGCTGGACACCTGGCGGATTGGCGCGGCGCGACACCATCGATGTCGCCATCGCCGTCGATACCCCCGACGGTCTGCTCACCCCGGTGTTGCGCGACGCGCTGCGTCCGCTGGCCGATCTCGCTGCAGACTGGCGGGCGCTGCGGGAAAAAATCGCCCGCCGCCGCCTGCTCCCGACAGACTACAGCGGGGCGACGTTCTATTTGTCCAACCTCGGCATGTTCGCCGGCGTCGAGCAGTTCGACGCCATCGTCCCGCTCGGTGCGGCAGCGATACTCGCCGTGTCGGCGCCCGGAGCAGACGGCTTGACCCGGCTGACGCTGAGCTGCGACCACCGCGTCGTCGCGGGTGCCGACGCCGCACGGTTTCTCGCCACGCTGCGCGAGCGTTTGCAAGCGGTTGGCACCCTGGTGGCATGACACGCCGCCGCGTTGCTGCTGGTGTTCAGCGCGGGATGTCGCCATCCATGATGTGCATCAAGCCGGGCCTGCGGCGCAGGCTTAAGGTTCGCATCGCCCGAAAAGCGGGCATCGATCCGTGCATCATGCTGCGATAGCGGCAAATTTTCATATTTCGCCTGGTGATGCGCGGCATCCTGGTAGTTGATGATGAGGAGATTAGACATGGAGCAACACAAGCAACTTTCTGTTTCACCGCAACAACGTCATCTGATGATTTCGGAGGCCGCGTTTTTCCGTGCCGAACGCAGTGGCTTTCATAGCGATCCACTGGGTGACTGGCTCGAAGCCGAAGCCGAGATCGACGCGCTGTTGCAGCGCGCGCAAACCGCGCCGCAAACCGTGGCGAAAAAGTCCAAACACGGCCATGCAGCCGATGCCAAGCCGAGCAAGACCGCTGGCTGAGCATGCAACGCGGGCCAGCATCCCGCTTGCCGCAACAGCCGGGCGCTGGCCTTTTTCGTGCCGCCGTATTCCATGCCCCCTGGCAATGGTGTCACATAGCCGCCGCATCATGCTGGCCGAATACGCAAGCGCCGCGGGTGTTGTGAATGAACCGGGCGCCCGAGCAGGCAGCACGGCGGGCTCCGATCAAGGCGCAGGGTGCAGCCGTGGCCGGAATGACGGCGAGCCATTTGCAACGCCGCGCAGCCTGCCGGGCGGTATCAGCGGGCGTGTCCGGTTGTATTCTCGACTCCATAGACCAGGAATCTGCCCATGAACGCCACCATTTCTGCGCTCACCGCACGCGAAATCCTCGACTCGCGCGGCAACCCCACCGTCGAAGTCGACTGCCGGCTTGCCAACGGCGTGAAAGCGCGTGCTGCCGTGCCGTCGGGCGCATCCACCGGTTCGCGCGAAGCGGTCGAGCTGCGCGACGGTGACGCCAAGCGCTTCGGCGGTAAGGGGGTGCTCAAGGCAATCGAACACGTCAATACGCTCATCGCGCCGCAACTCGTCGGCCGCGACGCGCGCGAGCAGGCCGCGATCGACGCGGTGATGATTGCGCTGGACGGCAGCGAAAACAAAGCCAAACTCGGCGCCAACGCCATACTGGGTGTGTCGCTTGCAGTGGCACGCGCTGCCGCGCTGGCGTGCGATCTGCCTCTCTACGGTTACCTGGGCGGCCCTGGCGCGACCCGACTCCCAGTGCCGCACATGAACATCCTCAACGGCGGCGTGCACGCGCATTGGCAGGGGGCTGATTTCCAAGAGTTCATGATCGCCCCACTGGGTGCAACCAGCATGCGTGAAGCAGTGGAGTGGGGCGCCGAGGTGTACCACGCGTTGCAGTCGATTCTGCAAGCCAAGGGCTTGTCGGTAGGCGTCGGCGACGAAGGCGGCTTCGCTCCCCGAGTGCAGTCCAACGAACAGCCGCTCGAACTCATCGCGCAGGCGATCGAACGAGCCGGGCTGCGGCCAGGGCAGGACGTGGCGATTGCCATCGACCCGGCATCGAGCGAATTTTTCGAGGATGGGAGGTTTTACAACCTGCGCAGCGAAAAGCGCCGGCTCGACGCCGCGCAGATGGTCGAGTATTACACCCGGCTGGTGCAGTCTCACCCCATTGTGCTGCTCGAAGACGGCATGGCCGAAGACGACTGGGCAGGGTGGAAACAGCTCAACGCCGCCTTGGGCGAGCGCATCGAACTGGTCGGCGACGATATTTTTTGCACCAACCCGGCGATCATCGCCCGCGGCATCGAGCAAAACATCGCCAACGCCGTGCTCATCAAGCTCAACCAGATTGGCACGCTGAGCGAAACGATTGCCGCCACCCGCTTGGCACGCGACCATGGTTGGGGCGCATTCGTATCGCACCGCTCGGGCGAGACGGTCGATAGTTTCATCGCCGACCTGACCGTCGCTCTGGACACTGGGCACCTCAAAACCGGCGCACCGGCGCGCGGCGAACGGGTGGAAAAATACAACCAGTTGCTGCGCATCGAGCAGGAACTGGGCAGCGCGGCGCGCTACGCCGGCTGCGGCGCCTACGTGCGCCAGCCGCGGCGCTGACAGCCGGTGCAGCAGCCGCGGGCCGTCCGGCGGTCAAACGTCGAGGTTGGCTGCGCGCAGCGCGTTGGATTCGATGAAGTCGCGCCGCGGCTCGACGTCGTCACCCATCAACATGGTGAAGACGCGGTCGGCTTCGATGGCATCGTCGATTTGCACCCGTAGCAGCCGGCGCACCGCTGGGTCCATGGTGGTTTCCCAGAGCTGTTCCGGGTTCATTTCGCCCAGACCTTTGTAGCGCTGGCGTGACACCGCGCTTTCGGCCTGGCGAATGAGCCAGGTCATGGCGTCACGAAAATCCTCGACCCCCTTTTCCTTGGCGTGATCCCCCTGGCCGCGACGGACGATCGATCCGGCCGGCAACAAGCCGTGGAACGTCTGCGCCGCTTGCGACAGCACGGCGTAGTCGGCGCCGTGGACAAAGTCGGCATGCAACACCGTCGATTTGAGGTTGCCGTGATGGCGGCGCACGATGCGCAGATACGGCTTGTCGGTGCGCGCGTCGGTTTCGGCAAACACCTGCGGCGGCTCGCCGTGTTCGGTGTGCTTCGCCAGATACGCGGCCAGCGCGTCCGCACTGGCCTGCGCCGCCTGATCCAGGTCGATGACCACGCCATCGACGATCGCCCGCAGCGCCTGTTCGTCCATGAAAGTGCTCAGGCGGGCGATCACCGCCTCGGCCAGCATGTGCTGGCGGGCGAGCTGTTCCAGGGTTTCGCCGCTCAGCGCCGCCTGGCCGGGGCGTTCGATGACGGCGTCTTTGAGCGCCACGCGCAGCAAATAGGCGTCGAGTTCGGCGCTGTCTTTCAAATACTGCTCGTCCTTGCCGTGCTTGACTTTGTACAGCGGCGGCTGTGCGATGTAGATATGGCCGCGCTCGACGATCTCGGGCATCTGGCGGAAGAAAAAGGTCAACAGTAGGGTTCGGATGTGCGCGCCGTCGACGTCAGCATCGGTCATGATGATGATGCGGTGGTAGCGCAGCTTGTCGATGTTGAAATCGTCCTTGCCGATGCTCGTGCCCATCGCGGTGATGAGGGTGAGGATTTCGTTGCTGGTCAGCAGCTTTTCGAACCGCGCCTTCTCCACATTCAGAATCTTGCCGCGCAGCGGCAGGATCGCCTGGAACTTGCGGTCGCGTCCCTGCTTGGCGCTGCCACCGGCGGAATCGCCCTCGACCAGATACAACTCGCTCAGCGCCGGGTCTTTTTCCTGGCAGTCGGCGAGTTTGCCCGGCAACCCCAGCCCGTCCATCACGCCTTTGCGCCGCGTCATCTCGCGCGCCTTGCGCGCAGCTTCGCGCGCGCGCGCGGCGTCGATGATCTTGCCGCAGATGATCTTGGCGTCGTTCGGGTTCTCCAGCAGATAATCGGTCAGCGCCTTGGCCACCAGATCCTCGACCGGGCCGCGCACCTCGCTGCTGACCAACTTGTCCTTGGTCTGGCTGCTGAACTTGGGGTCGGGCACCTTGACCGACAGCACGCAGGTCAGCCCCTCGCGCATGTCGTCGCCGCTGATCTCGACCTTGGCCTTTTTCGCCAGCTCGTTGTCCTCGATGTATTTGTTGATCACCCGGGTCATCGCCGCGCGCAATCCCGTCAGGTGGGTGCCGCCGTCGCGTTGCGGAATGTTGTTGGTGAAGCACTGCACGTTTTCGGCGTAACCGTCGTTCCACTGCATCGCCACTTCGACGCTGATGGTCGTGCCGATTTCCGAGGCTTTTTCCGCCTGGGCGTAAAAAATGGTCGGATGCAACACCGTCTTGCCGCGGTTGATGTATTCGACAAAGCCTTTGACCCCGCCGGAAAACGCGAAGTTTTCCTCCTTGCCCTGGCGTTCGTCGATCAGGCGGATGTTCACCCCATGGTTGAGAAAGGACAGCTCGCGCAGGCGCTTGGCGAGGACCTCGTAGTGAAAGTCGACCGTGGTAAAAATTTCGGCATCGGGCAGGAAATGCACCTCGGTGCCGCGTTTGTCGGTTTTGCCCGTCACCGGAGCAATCGAGACTTCCACGCCATCGATCACGCGGATTTGCGGGTTCTGCAACACACCGCGGGCGAACTCCAATGTGTGCACCAGGCCGTCACGCCGCACCACCAGCCGCAGCCACTGCGACAGCGCGTTGACACAGCTGACCCCCACACCGTGCAGCCCACCAGACACTTTGTAGCTGTTTTGGTTGAACTTGCCGCCGGCGTGCAGCTCTGTCAGGGCGATTTCAGCCGCACTGCGCTTGGGCTCGTGCTTGTCGTCCATTTTCACCCCGGTGGGGATGCCGCGTCCGTTGTCGGCCACGCTGATCGAGTTGTCGGCGTGGATAGTGACGGTGATTTCGTCGCAGAAACCGGCCAGCGCTTCGTCGATGGAGTTGTCGACGACTTCGAACACCAGATGATGCA
>JBFXEK010000099.1:0-6107 GCA_050180155.1 Thiomonas sp.
CCTGGTAAGCCCCGCCGCGGGTCAGCGAGCCGTGCAGCACCGGCTCGTAATACCCGGTGATCAGCCCGCTGTCGGCGCCGCCGCCGGCGGGCAGCACCCGCCACGGCTGGAACTCGGCCTGGAAAAACGCCCGCTGCGCCGCCGCATCGCCAGCCGGCACGGCGGCAGCGCGGGCGCAAACGGGCAGCATCGCCGGCGGCAGCGTGGCGCTGCAATCGCGTTTGAACGCCTGCCACACCCCGGAGAAATCGTCGCTGGCCCAGCCCGGCAGATCGGCCCAGCTCGCCGGCTGTAACCGCACCCCGGGGCCGGTCAACGGCGCGGGCGCAGCGGCGCGCGGCGTCGGCCAAGCGGCGGATGCCGTTGGGCGCGGCGTGGGGGCGGGCGGGGGTTGCGGCGGCGCCGGCGGCGGGCTGGCGCATCCAGCCAGCCAGAGGGCAAGCGCCGCCGCAGCAAGGCCGATCGGCGCGCGCCAGGAGCGGCGCGGTGCGGCGCTACGGGAGTGACCGGGGTGGCCGGTCGCCGGGCGCAGCGCGGGTGGAAACGGGAGCAAAAACCGGCGCATCGCTGTGTTCAAGAGCGCTGTGGCATCGCCGGTTCAGCCCTGGACAGTCGCGGCCGCGTTTTGCCGCGGCGGCAGGATGAACGACAGCGGCCGGCGCAGCAGCCGCGCGGCGATGGCGCGGTAGATCGTCCGCCGGTCGCGCACGCGAATGCCGCGGGCGCGCAACGCCAGGCGATAGGCGAGATAGAAGCTCACGCCGACGTTGAGCACCCCGTTGACCGCGATGCCCGCCAGCGCCCACCAGAACGCCGGGTCGTTGACCACCGCCGGGCCCAGCGCGGCGCAGGCGGCGCCGAACAGCCCGGACGACAGCGTGACGTGCCGCACCTCCAGCGGCACGCCGAACACCTGGAAAAACGCCGGCGCCAGCCCGAGCAGCAGCCCCAGCGACACATTGCCCGCGGTCACGCCGATGTTCCTGCGCCACCAGCGCGCCCAGCGCGCCGCGCGCTGCGCCCCAAGCAGACGGCGGCTGCGCGGGTTCCACTCGATCGCGCTGTCCAGGCGGTGCAGCACAAAGGCGTTTTCCACCCAGCCGGCGATCACGCTGGAGGCGAACAGCAGCACCCCGGTGAACGCGGCGTACAGCGGCGTCGGCCCGAGCAGCGACAGGCTGTGCAGCTCGTGCTCGGCGCGCTCGACCGGCATGAACGGCGGGCCGAACACCGCCAGCCCGGCCAGCCCGAGCAGCAGCGCCACCGGCATGACCAGCGCGACGTTGCCGAACACCCCGGCCGACTGCGAGCGGGTGAGGTTGGCGACTTCGTCGACAAAGGCGTCGACCGCGCCGGGCTTGCCCAGGTCACGCAGCTTGTCGGCCATCGCCGGGGCGGTCATCGCCGGCTGCTTGGTGGCAATCGTCCAGTGCAGCAGTTGCACGAGGACAAAGCTCACCGCGTAGTTCAGGCCCGCGGCCAGCCCGCCCCAGAACAGCGCCAGCGGCAGGGTGAGGATGCCCAGCTTGATCCAGGTGGTGAACGCCATGACCAGCCCGCCGCCAGCGGCCGCGCCGAGCATGCCGCGGTATTCGCGTGCGTCGCGGGTGATGTAGTGCTCGCCGGTTTCGGCGTGGCGCTCGACCATTTTTTCCGCCAGCAGCGCGGTGTTCTGCCGCAGCAGCTCGCGCACGCTGCGGCGGTGCGCGCCCTGCCGCGCGAGTTCCGCCGCCAGCAGCGCAGTCGGCCGCGCCGGCTCGGGGTCGAGCAGCAGCGCCAGCAGCGCCTCGGCGCGGGCCACGCGTCGGCGCAACTGGTGCAGCACGAACACCAGGCTGACCGAGGTGCCGTGCAGGTCGAGGTGATCGGTGACCGACTCGGCGCGCTGCCGGCAGGCGTCGAGCGCGGCGCGAAACAGCGCCAGCGCCGGGCGCAGCGGTTCGGCCTCGGCGCCGTCGGGCTGGGTCGCGTCCAGCGTCGGCGGCGCGGCGTCGTCGATGGCTTCGGCGGCGTCGGAGCGGTTCGAGGCGCGGTCTGCAGCGGGCTGGTTGGGCGGCTGCGCGGCGATCGCTTCGAGCGCCGGGCGCAGGCCGGCAAACGCCAGCGGCAACTGGCGAAACGGCGCGGTGGCGTCGAGTGCCAGATCGGCGTCGGCCGCCATGCGGGTGCGCAGATCGGGCGAAAACCCGGTGGCGCTGATCTGGGTGACGGTGAACTCCAACGCATCGAGCACGCTCGCACGCCAGCGCTGACGTTGCTGCGCGCAAGGCGACGGGGCCGAGCTGGCCGCGGCGGCGGGCAGTGTGTCGGGTTTGGCGCGCGTCTCATCCGGCGCGTCCGAGGCTGCGGCTGCATGCGCGGCGCGGACTTCAGCGCCTGCGCACAGCAGCGCGGCGAGGCGCGAAAGCAGGTCCGCGTCGAGCGCGGCCAGCCACTGCGCGTCGGCTTCGGTCGGAAACAGCAGGGTGAACAACTCGGCCAGGTCGCGGGTTTCGGGCGTGGCTGGCAACAGCTTGCGCCGTAGCCGCTCGACCAGTTCGCTGAAAAACGCCGGCCGCGCGGTCAGGCCGAAATCGGCCAGCAGCAGCGTCGGGTCGGTGTGCGCGAGCAGCCCGGCCAGCACCGCGCCGACCGCCTGCCTGCGTGCCGGCTGCTGCGCCAGCAGCGCCAGCGCGACGCGCAGCCGGCGCAGCGCCGGCAGGGTGTCGTCGGCGGCATCGGCGGCGGGTGCGCCGATGGCCGCTTCCAGCCGGTCGGGGGGCGGGCCGCGGCGCAGCCAGTCGGTGAAGTCGATCAGCCACAGCGCCTGCTGCACCGGAAGCAGCTGTGGGTCGGCGGCGTCGAGCCGCTGCTGCAGACCGGCCAGCGCGCGCGCGGCGCGGCGGCGATCCAGGCCGAACATCAGTGCAGGCTCCGCGGCTGCACCAGCGCAAATTCGGGGATGGTGGCGTCAAAGTGTTCGCCATCTTCGCCGACGCAGCGATAGCTGCCGCGCATGCTGCCGGTGGGCGTGGCCAGTTGCGTCCAACTGGTGTATTCGAAGGCTTCGCCGGGTTTGAGCGTCGGTTGCTGGCCGACCACTCCGAGCCCGCGCACTTCCTCCACGCCGCCGTTGCCGTCGGTGATGATCCAGTGGCGCGAGACGAGCTGCGCCGCGACGCGGCCGGTGTTGATGATGGTGACGGTGTAACTGTAGGCAAACACGCCTTGCAGCGGGTCGGACTGCTCGGGCAGGTATTGTGGAATCACCGAGACGGAAAATTGATGCGTCGCCATGCGCGGCGATTCTATGTGGCCGCCTGCGGCGCAACACGACGCGCGGGAATTGCGCCGCATCAGCCTGGATCGGGCGGATTTCCCGGCGGATTGCTTGGTCATCCCCCTACAATCGCACGGATGAAAACCTACCGCATCGCCCCCAGCATTCTGTCGGCCGACTTCGCCCGTCTGGGCGAGGAAGTGCGCAATGTCATCGCCGCCGGCGCCGATTTCATCCACTTCGACGTGATGGACAACCATTACGTGCCCAACCTGACCATCGGCCCGCTGGTGGCCGAGGCGATCAAGCCGTACTGCAAAAAAGCCGACGGTACGCCGGTGACGCTGGACGTGCATCTGATGGTCGAGCCGGTCGACGCGATCGCGCAATCGTTCATCAAAGCCGGCGCGGACATCGTCAGCTTCCACCCCGAGGCGAGCAAGCACATTGACCGTACGCTGCAGATGATCCGTGACGGCGGGGCCAAGGCCGGGCTGGTGTTCAACCCGGCCACGCCGATCGACGTGCTGGAGTGGGTGATCGACAAGGTCGATTTGGTGCTGCTGATGAGCGTGAACCCGGGGTTTGGCGGGCAGAGCTTCATCGACAGCAGCCTGCCCAAGGCGCGCAAGGTGCGCGCGCTGCTCGACGCCTACAAGGCCAAGACCGGCCGCGACATCCTGCTGGAAATCGACGGCGGCATCAAACCCGACAACATCGCCGCCGCCGCCGAGGCCGGGGTCGACACCTTCGTTGCCGGCAGCGCGATTTTCGGCAAGCCCGACTACAAGGCGGTGATCGACGCAATGCGCGCCAACCTCGCCAAGGTCGGCTGATGGACGCGCGCGCGAAGGTGAATCCGTCGACCGCCCCGCTGGTGATTGCCGGGCACGCGGTGCGCGGCGCCATCGTCGACCTCGACGGCACGATGGTCGACACCCTGGGCGACCTGCACGCCGCGGTCAACGCCACGATGCAGCAGCTCGGGCTGCCGCCGCTCACCCGCGAACAGGTCGAACACCGCATCGGCAAAGGATCGGAATACCTGGTGCTGCAGTCGCTCAAACTGCACCTGGACGAGGCGCGCGCGCAGTCGCTCTACCCCGAGGCACTCGCCCTTTACCTCAAGCTGTACGGTGAGCTCAACGGCCAGCATGCCGACCCGTTTCCGGGAGTGGCCGAAGGCGTGGCGGCGCTGCACGCCGCCGGGTTGAAGCTCGCCTGCGCGACCAACAAGCCCACCGACTTGGCGCGGCAGCTGCTGCAGATGAAAGGGCTATTGCGCTATTTCGATTGGGTCAACGGCGGCGACGCCTTCCCGCGCAAAAAGCCCGACCCGATGCCGCTGGTCGAAACCTGCAAGCACCTGGGGCTGCCGCCCGCGCAGGTGCTGATGATCGGCGACTCGCAGAACGACGCGCTGGCCGCGCGCGCCGCGGGCTGCCCGGTCGCGCTGGTGACTTACGGCTACAACCACGGCGAGCCGGTGCGCGAGGTGGGCGCCGACGCCTTCGTCGACCGCATCGGCGATCTGCTGACCACGCGCTGACCCGGCCGGATTACAAAAAATGGCCACCTGCAAGCAGGCGGCCATTTTGCCAAGATTGACACGGCCCAAGCCGTGCGTTGCGGTTTTCAGCTGACGTTTTGCTTTTGCACCGCCGGGCTGGACAGCACGTTGGCCGGCAGCATACGCAGCATCGCCTGGTACAACTCGGCGTTGCCGGTGCCGGGAATGATGTGCGCGCCTGGGCCCATGAGCACGATGCCGTTGGACGGCTCGAACAGCAATTCGACGGTTTCCCCCTTGGGAATCTGCTTCACACTGTCGAGCTGCTTGACGAAAGCGTCCATCGCCGGCTTGAACGAGGCGTATTGCGCCGACGACACGCCTTTTTTCACCCCGGCTTCGAGCGCCTTGGCCAGCGCGGCGGCAGACATGTTCGCCAACGCCGTCAGGCGAATCGATTTGGCGCCAGGCATGGTCATGATGTTGCTGGCCGAGGTGCTGTTTTGCGGCAGGTAAACCGCCGCGGCCATTTTGCCGCCCAGATCGACGACTCCCGCGCCGTTGATCAGCAGCGGCACGCCGTTGGCCGGGGCGGTTTGCATGATGGGCATGCCGCCGACGTTGATGGCGGCGTTGGCGCTGGCGGCACCCAGCGTCACGGCCAACGCGACAGCGGTGGCGGTCAGGACAGTTTTCATGGTCGATCCTCGGGTGGTTTGGTTGGTATATCAGTCAAATCTTATTTTAGGAACCGACGTTTTGCCTGTTCGGGTTTTCACCGAAACGTCGTGTCTGAATCGTCACCAAACATGACCATGATCGCCCGCGCGGCTGCCAACGTGGCGTCAACAGGCTCTAATTGCTGTCTGCCGAGTTGCCCAGCAACGCTCGCTTGAGCCGTTGCTCGGCAGGTTCTTTGCCCAGCCAGATTTTGAGCATCGAATTGAAAAACTGCGGTTCGGTGAAGGTGCCGCCGGTGGCCACGCCGTCGATGGCGATGGTGCTGCCCTTGCTGCC
Source organism: Thiomonas sp. (assembly GCA_050180155.1). GTDB lineage: Bacteria > Pseudomonadota > Gammaproteobacteria > Burkholderiales > Burkholderiaceae_C > Thiomonas. Next base: position 5,787 of record JBFXEK010000099.1, read on the forward strand.
GGGCAGTTCAGTGATGGTCACGGTTTCACCCGTCTTGATTTGGTTCTTTTGCGCAAACAACCCGCCGAGCTGCGCCAGGCTGGGGATGAAGGCCTGGAATTCCTCGGCAGACAGGTTGTTTTTGATGCCTTCGTTGAGCTTGTCCGCCAATTCTTTGCCGCTGACGTCGCGCAGCATGGTGAGCTTCAGTTCCTTCGGCCCCGGCATGGCGTAAATGGCCTGCGGTTGCGTGCTTTTTTGCGGCAGGTACAGCGCGGCAGTGTAGACCTTGAACAAAAACACGTACCGCGTGCCCGCGCCGTTGAGGGTGAGGGTTTTGCC
>JBFXEK010000100.1:0-6101 GCA_050180155.1 Thiomonas sp.
TTCCTGGATGATGCGCTGGATCTGCAGCGCGCTGGACTCGGTGTCGCGGATGTGGCCGGTGCCGTTGCAGCGCGGACAGGTGACGTAGGCGCCCTCGGACAGTGCCGGGCGCAGCCGCTGGCGCGACAGTTCGAGCAGCCCGAACTTGGAAATCTTGCTCACCTGCACGCGGGCACGGTCCTGTCGCAAGGCGTCGCGCAGCCGGTCTTCGACTGCGCGCTGGTTGCGCGGCTCCTCCATGTCGATGAAGTCGACGACGATCAGGCCGCCGAGGTCGCGTAGCCGCATCTGCCGCGCGACTTCATCGGCGGCTTCGAGGTTGGTGCGCAGCGCCGTGTCTTCGATCGCGCTGCCGCGGGTGGCGCGCGCGGAGTTCACGTCCACCGCGACCAGCGCCTCGGTATGGTCGATGACGATGGCTCCGCCAGATGGCAGGTTGACGGTGCGCGAATACGCAGTTTCGATCTGCTGCTCGATCTGGAAACGGGAAAACAGCGGCAGATCGTCGCGGTAGCGCTTGACGCGCTCGACGGTGTCGGGCATGACGTGCAGCATGAATTGGCGCGCCTGCTCGAAGACATCCTGCGTGTCGATGAGGATTTCGCCGATGTCGGAGGTGAAGTAGTCGCGGATGGCGCGGATCACCAGAGACGATTCCTGGTAGATCAAAAACGCGCCTTTTTGCGTGTCTGCGGCGTCGCGGATGGCGCTCCACAGCTTGAGCAGGTAGTTCAGGTCCCACTGCAGTTCTTCGGCGGTGCGGCCGATGCCTGCGGTGCGGGCGATCAGGCTCATGCCTTCCGGATGTTGCAGCTGATCCATGGTTTCGCGCAGCTCCTGCCGGTCTTCGCCCTCGATGCGGCGGCTGACGCCGCCGCCGCGCGGGTTGTTGGGCATGAGCACGAGGTAGCGCCCGGCCAGCGAAATAAAGGTGGTCAGCGCCGCACCCTTGTTGCCGCGCTCTTCCTTTTCCACCTGCACCAGCAGTTCCTGACCTTCGCGGATCACATCTTGGATGCGGGCATGCGACGGGGCCACGCCCTCCTTGAAATACTGCCGCGAGATTTCCTTGAACGGCAGAAAGCCGTGGCGCTCCTCGCCGTAGTCGACGAAACAGGCTTCGAGCGACGGCTCGACGCGGGTGACCACGGCCTTGTAGATATTGCCCTTGCGCTGCTCGCGCCCGGCTTGTTCGATGTCGATGTCGAGCAGTTTCTGCCCATCGACGATGGCCACGCGCAGCTCTTCGGACTGCGTGGCGTTGAACAACATGCGTTTCATGTCAAAGCTCCTGGCCGCCGCAGCGGCCGATACAAAGCGGGCACACGAGCGCCCCCATGCGTTGCTCGCTGGAGCTCAAACCAGGCGCGGGCCGCCACGACACGCGGCAAGCCCGGGCGGGCAGAATCAGACCTTGCTCATGCCGGAAACTCCTGACATTCCCCCTTGGGCGCTGCAGCGGCCAGCGTCGGCCCGGGCGGGGCTGGTAACGAGCGGCGCCGGCGCGGCAGGCATTGCCGGCCTGCATCGCCGCACGTGGCGGGCGATCGGGCATTGGTGAGAACGGGAGGACAAGAGCAGATTTCGCCGACGGCCAGGCCAGGCGGCAAGCCGCCGAGGCTATGGTGCAAACGTGGGCGAAGAGTCGGGTTCAACGGTTGAATTCCAGTGTGACAAAGCCAGCGGTGCATTGCGTACCTTCGGGTTCATGGCGCAACGGCTACGGTGCAACGGCATCGGCCAGGCTTTGGGACAACGCGCATTTCGGTGAAGTCGGCCCCGCTCCCGCGGCAACGCGGTGCAAGGCGCGGCGCCGAAACTAAAATGTGCACACGTTTTGCCGCGACCTGCACCGGCAGGCTGCGGTTGTCCTGATCGCTCTGGCCGGCAGCGCGCGGCATGGGGCAGGCAGGATGGACGGGCACTCAGCGGTTTTGGCACGCGGCGCCGTCGCGTTTTGCAACTGCGCGGAAATATTGCCAAAATTCTGACGTTCGGCTCCACAACTTCATGTTTGATTATATGCACAGTGCGCCATCCGCCCAGGTCCGTCTGCTGCAGGTCGGAGACGCCGGGCAGGGGCAGAGGCTGGACAATTTTTTGGCCCGTCACCTCAAGGGCGTGCCGCGCAGCCATATTTACCGCATCGTGCGTTCGGGGGAAGTGCGGGTCAACGGCGCTCGTGCCAGCGCAGAGCAAAAATTGCACGCGACCGACCAGGTGCGTATTCCGCCGGTGCGCGTGGCGGCTGTCCCGACGCCGCGGCCCGCGCGGGCGCTGCAGTTTCCCGTGGTGTACGAGGACGACGACCTGCTGGCCATCGACAAGCCCGCCGGGGTTGCCGTCCATGGCGGCTCAGGGGTCAATTTCGGTGTGATCGAAGCGCTGCGCGCGGCGCGACCGCAGGCGAAGTGCCTCGAACTGGTGCACCGTCTGGACCGCGAAACCTCCGGCTTGCTGCTGGTGGCGAAAAAACGCAGCGCGCTGACCGTGCTGCACGCCGCGCTGCGCGAGCGTCAGGCGGACAAGCGCTACGTCGCGCTGGTGGCCGGTCTGTGGCAGGGCGGAGCGCAGAGAGTCGATGCGCCGCTATACAAATATTTGCTGGCGAGCGGCGAGCGCCGGGTACGGGTTGACGCGCAGCAAGGGCAGGAGGCGCGCACCCAGTTTCGGCCGCTAGAGCAGTTCGCCCTGCCCGAACTTAGACCATGGAATGGACTGACTCTGATGCAGGCGCGGCTGCTCACCGGCCGCACGCATCAAATCCGCGTGCACCTGGCGCACTGCGGCCACCCCATCGTCGGCGATGACAAGTATGGCGACGAGGCGCTGAACCTGGCACTGGCAAGAGGCCAGATCGCCGGCCTGCCGCCGTTCAAACGCATGGCCCTGCATGCAGCCTCGCTGGCCATTGCCCACCCGGCCACGGGTCAGCGCCTGCTGCTGCAGGCGCCGCTGCCCGCGCAGTGGACACAATGGCTTGACACATTGCGTGCACAATGCGCGTGAGCCAACACCACGACCCATTCCCGACCATGCACCGCCAGAACTACGACCTGATCGTGTTCGACTGGGACGGCACGCTGATGGATTCGACCGCTGCGATCACCGGCGCGATCCAGCAGGCTTGCAGCGACATGGGGTTGCCCGTTCCCAGCCGCGAGGCGGCGTCTTACGTCATCGGATTGGGACTGGAAGACGCCTTGCGGCATGCAGCGCCGGATTTGCCGCACGCCGACTACCCGCGACTGGCCGCAGCGTACCGCCGGCACTACTTCGCGCTCGATGCGCAGCTCACGCTGTTCGACGGCGTGCTCGATTTGCTGCACGCGCTCAAGGCGGCGGGCTACAACCTCGCCGTGGCCACTGGGAAATCCCGCCTCGGACTGAGCCGGGCGATGGATCGGCCGGAATTTCGCGGACTGTTCGACGCCACGCGCACCGCGGACGAAACATTTTCCAAACCGCATCCGGCGATGTTGCATGAAATCATGGCCGAACTCGCCAGCCCGCCGCAGCGCACGGTGATGATCGGCGACACCACGCACGATTTGCAAATGGCACGCAACGCGTCTTGCCAGGGCATCGGTGTGACTTACGGCGCACACGGCAGCGAGCAGCTGCTGGCCTTGCAGCCCGTGGCGCTGCTGCACTCGGTCGCCGAGTTGCACGGCTATTTGGCGCAACACGGCTGACCGCCCTGCCGTGCGCCCACGGGTACGGCAGGCGACGGAGGATTTACATCTGCGGCCGCATCACGTTGGGCAGATTGATCGACGGCGCGTTGACCGCAGGGACGTTCACGCTGGGCGTGGTGACGACCGGGACGGTGACGGCCGGCGTCGTCACCGCCGGCACCTGCACGGCAGGCGTGGTCACTGTCGGCACCTGCACTGCCGGAGTGGTGACGGCAGGAACGTTGACCGCGGCAGGCGTGACCACGGGCGGGGTCATCGTGGGGGGCTGCACCGCTGGCATATTCACGCTGGGGCGCTGCACTGCGGGTACGACGGGAGGTTGCACCGCAGGCACGGCAGCGGCGGCCTGCGCGCTGCCCTGGGCGCCGGTCTGCACATCGAGCAGCCCAAGGCCAGGTTGCGGCGCGCGGCTGGATTGGCCGGAATCAGCGGCATTGCCCTGCGCGCCAGTGGCCGTGCTGGTCTGGGTCTGCGTTTGTGTCTGGCTGCGCGTCTGCACGGTTTGCCGCTCCTGCGATGGGGTACGGATTTGCGTGCTCGATGCGCCTGCCGCCTTGGCCGTGGCGGTGCCGTTCTGCGTTTGCGCCGTCGTGCGCGTTTGTGCGCGCTGGCCTGCCGATGCGTCGCCGCCGGTTTGCGTGGAGGGAGCTGCGCTTGACGAACGGCCCGACGTGCCGGTGGCGGTCTGCCCGTCGGCGGCGGTTTGCAGTGCAGTCTGCGCGCTGGCGATACCGAAAGTCAGTGATACGGCGGCGATGGCGGCCGACAGTGCAGTGAGGTGGCGGATGGTCGACATGACAAGACTCCTGTGAAGTAGGGAAGGGAAGCTTCTTCCGAGTGTGGAAATCTTTCCCACAATCGTTGGCCGGTATAATAGTGGCAAAATTTCCCACGTCAAGCGAACTGGCGCTCGGTTATCCTGCTCACCATGCACGACGCTCTCAAATCCGCCGCGCTGTCCATCCTGCGCCCGTTCGTTCGCTATCTCATCACGCAGGGGTGGACGTACGGCGCGTTGGCTGAATTGCTCAAGTTCGTCTATGTCGGCGAAACCGTGGCGCTGGACACCAGCGCGGGCAAGCCGGCGCCGACCGACAGCCGGGTGAGCCTGCTCAGCGGCATCCATCGCAAGGAGGTCCGCCGGCTGCGCGACGAGCTCGCGGCGGGTTCGGGCGACATCGCGCTGCGGCATGGGGCGAATTTGTCGGCGCAGGTGGTCGCTGCCTGGGCGGCCTGCGAGGCTTACCGCGACGCCCAGGGTCAGCCGCGGGACCTGCCGCTGCGCGCGGCGAACGACGAGCCGAGTTTCGAGGCGCTGGTGCGGCTGGTGAAGGCGGACATGCGGCCGCGTACCGTGCTCGACGAACTGCTGCGTGCGGGGGTGGTGGCGCTGCAGGACGACACGGTCAGGCTGTTGCGCAGCGGCTATGTGTCCGATCTGGCCGAAGATCGCCTGGCGTTCATGGGGGCGCATCTGGGCGACCACTTGCGCGCCGCGGTGCACAACATCGAAGGCCGGTTGCCGGCGTTTTTGGAGCAGTCGGTGTACTTCGACGATCTGCCTGCAGCGGTGGTCGAGGCGGTGCGCGGCGATTTGCGCCGCCTGGGCGAGCAGGCGCTGCACGATGCCTACCAGCGCGTGGCGCGTGCCGAGTCGCTGCCGCAGGCAGGGACGAGCCTGGAGCCACAGCCGCGCAGACGACTGCGGCTTGGGGTGTATTACTACGAGGAGCCGGCTGCGCAAACCGGCTCCAGGCAGGGAGAACGAACATGATCGGCAGGCTCGACAACGCCTTGGGCCGACTGCTGCGCGTCGCCGGCGTGGTCTGGATCGGGCTGAGCGCGTGCATCGCCGGGTCTGTAGCCGGCACGCCGGGGGGGATTGGCGGCACGGGCATCGATCCTGGCGGCATCGGCGGCACGGGCATCGTCGCCGTCGGCCCGATTCAGCGTTTCGGCAGCATTTTTGTCAACGGCGGCGAGTATGAGCTGCCGCCCCACACCCGTTACTTCGTCGATGGGCAGGCGGCGCCGGCGCCCCGCCTGCATCTGGGTGACATGGTGACGGTGCGGGCGCAGCAGCATGGGCAGCGGCTCGACGCATTGGACGTGGCGGTGGACCACGCCGTGGTCGGGCGCATCAGCCACGTCGACCGCGCCGCGGCGCGCCTGAAGGTGCTCGGCCAGACCATCGTGCTCACGCCGTCGAGCCTGTTGCGCGACGATGACGACCAGCCACTGTCGCTGTCGGAGCTGGCGCCGGGCGATGTGGTGCGCATCAGCGCGCTGCATCAGACTGGGGCGACCTGGCGGGCGCTGCGGCTGGTGCGACTGCCGCGACCGGCAGCCGGGCACGCCGCCCCGGTGCTGCTGCGCGGGCGTTTGGACGCAGTAGACACCGCG
>JBFXEK010000101.1:0-6075 GCA_050180155.1 Thiomonas sp.
ATCACGACTTTCTCCCCCCCATGCAAAACGTCCAGAACCGCATTCTTTCCGAACAACTCGACGGCCGCGATCTGCGCATCGGCGTGGTGCAGGCGCGGTTCAACACCGCGATCACCGACCAGCTGACGCAGTCGTGCCTGGACGAACTCGAACGCCTGGGCGTGGGCGAGGACGACATCGGGCTGTACACCGTACCCGGCGCGCTCGAACTGCCGCTGATGCTGCAGGCGCTGGCCGAGAGCGAGGCGTTCGACGCGCTGATCGCCATCGGCTGCGTCATTCGCGGCGACACCTACCACTTCGAAGTGGTGTGCAATACCAGCGCCGCAGGCATCGGCCAGGTGGCGCTGGACTACAACATTCCGGTGGCCAACGGCGTGCTCACCGTCGACAACGCCGCGCAGGCGCAAGCGCGCATCGACAAAGGCGCCGAATGCGCCCGCGTCGCCGTGGAAATGGCCAACCTGTTCATCGAACTCAGCGCTGGCGACGAGCAAACCGCATGAGTGCTGCATCCGCCCCGAAAAGCGCGCGGCGCAAGTCGCGCGAACTCGCCTTCCAGGGCATTTACGAATGGCTGCTCGCCGCCAGCGACGTCGGCGCGATCCAGGCGTTTTTGCACGAACGCTACCCGACCATCAAGCTCGACGCCGCGCATTTCGAGTCGCTGCTGCATGGCGCCATCGCCGAGGCCGGAGCGCTCGACGCGCTCATCCAGCCGCATATCGACCGCCGCACCAGCGAACTCTCCCCGGTGGAGCACGCACTGCTGCTGATGGGCACGTTCGAGTTGCAGCAACACCTGGAGATTCCCTACCGGGTGATCATCAACGAAGCGGTCGAACTCGGCAAAGTCTACGGCGGCACCGACGGCTACAAATACGTCAACGGCGTGCTCGACCGCATTGCGGCGCAATTGCGCCGCAGCGAAGTCGAAGCGACCAATCTGTCGCATCCGCAGGAGCAGGCCAGCGCCGCCGATCAGAGCCCCCCGCCCAACCCGTATGCGCACGTGCCCGTGAGCCACAAGCCCAGGTCGATGCCGCGGCGCACCCTGGCCGAGCCGGCTGGCCGCCGCACGAATCCGCGCCCGCCGCGCAAAGACTGAACGCGCCATGCGCCTGGCACAACGCAATCGATCGATCGAGCCGTTCTACGTCATGGACGTGGTGCGCGCCGCCTGGGAGCAGCAGGCGGCATGGGATGCGCACGGCAAGCGCATGATCCACCTCAGCGTGGGTGAACCCGATTTCACCGCGCCCGATGCCGTGGTCGAGGCCGCCACGCGCGCGTTGCGCGACGGCAAGACCGGCTACACCCTCGCTCCCGGTCTGCCCGCATTGCGCGAACGCATCGCGCAACATTATGCCCAGGTGCACGGCGTCGACGTCGATCCGGCGCGCGTCTTCATCACCGCGGGCGCCTCCGGCGCACTGACCCTGGCCAGCCTGTTGTTGTTCGACCCGGGCGACGACGTGCTCATGCCCGACCCGAGTTATCCGTGCAACAAAAACTTCGTCGCCGCTGCCGGGGCATGTGCGCGGCTGTTGCCGGCCACGGCGCAGCAGCGCTTTCAGCTCACCGCCGCCATGGTGCAGGCCGCGTGGCAGCCACGCACGGCCGGGGTGCTGCTGGCCTCGCCGTCCAACCCCACCGGCACGTCGATCGCTGCCGACGAGCTGCGTCGCATCGTCGACGTGGTGCGCGCGCACGGCGGGGTGAGCATCGTCGATGAAATCTATCTCGGCCTGAGCTACGACGCCGCGTATGGCCGTACCGCGCTGGCAGTGGCCGACGACGTCATCACCGTCAACAGCTTTTCCAAATATTTCCAGATGACCGGCTGGCGGCTGGGCTGGCTGGTGGTACCGCCTGCGCTCGTCGCCCCGCTGGAGCGGCTGGCGGGCAATCTGTTCATTTGCGCCAGCAGCGTAGCGCAACACGCCGCGCTGGCCTGCTTCGAGCCGGATTCGCTGGCCGAGTACGAACGGCGCCGCGCCGAATTCCGTCGTCGGCGCGACCTCATCGTGCCGGGGCTGCAGGCACTCGGTCTGACCGTGCCGGTGGTTCCCGACGGCGCGTTTTACGTCTATGCCGACTGCTCCCGATTCAGCGCCGACAGCTGGGACTTTTGTTTCGACGTCATGCGCGAAACCGGGGTGGTGCTGGTGCCGGGAAAAGATTTCGGCACCACCGCGCCGCAGCGTTACTTCCGCCTGAGCTACGCCAACAGCATCGCCAATCTGCAAGAAGCGCTGCACCGGCTGCGCGACTATCTGGAGCTGCAGGCGGCATGACGGCTCGCGAGTTCACTTGGGGCGTGCGCGTGTACTGGGAAGACACCGACGCAGGCGGCATCGTCTATTACGCCAACTACCTGAAATTTTTCGAGCGCGCACGCACCGAATGGCTGCGCAGCCTGGGGCTGGAGCAGTCGGCGCTGGCGTCGCGGGACGGGCTGAGCTTCGTCGTCGCCGAGGTCCACCTGCGCTACGCCGCGCCTGCGCGGCTGGACGATGCGCTGCAGTTGCACTTGCGCCTGGTCGAACACGGCAGCGCCAGCCTGCAGTTGCAGCAACAGGCCTGGCGGACCGACGCCGCGCACGTCACGCCGCTGCTGCTGTGCTCGGCTGATGTGCGGGTGGCATGCGTGCATACCGCATCGCTGCGCCCAGCACGCATGCCCGATGCGCTGCGGCAACGCCTCGCCACCTGGGCGCAAGGCAGCCAGGCCAGCGGCGGGTCGGCTCCAGTCTGAACCTTTTTTGCCCGCGCATGTCATTCATTCGATGCGCGTGAGCGTTGCCGAGTTGGTGTAATGCGAGCTGGCGTCGCGCACAGTTCGACTTCAATTCTGACTGCCCACCCCTATGGATCAAAATTTTTCCATCGTCTCCCTGGTGCTCGGCGCCAGCGTCGTCGTCCAGCTCGTGCTCGCGCTGCTGCTGTCGGTGTCGTTGGCGAGCTGGACGGTGATTTTTCGCAAGTATTTCGCCATCAAGTCGGCGCGGGTGAAGTCCGAAGACTTCGAACAGGAATTCTGGTCGGGCAGCGCGCTAGGCGATTTGTACCAGGCGGCGCTCGGCGCCGGGCGGCAGGGCAGCCCGCTGCAACGCATCTTCGCCTCGGGAATGCGCGAGTACCTCAAGCTACGCGAACGCCACGTGCTCGACGGCGGCACCCTGGTGGATGGAGCGCGGCGGGCGATGCGTGCGGCGTTCCAGCGCGAAATGGACGCGCTCGAAGCCAATCTGTCGTTTCTCGCCTCGGTCGGTTCGGTGTCGCCCTACGTCGGTTTGTTCGGCACGGTGTGGGGCATCATGCACGCTTTCGTCGGCCTGTCCAATCTGCAGCAAGTCACGTTGGCCACCGTCGCACCGGGGATCGCCGAGGCGCTGGTGGCCACGGCCATCGGCTTGTTCGCCGCGATTCCGGCGGTGATCGCCTACAACTTTTTCGCTCGCGACATCGACCGCCTGGCCAACCGCTTCGAGTCGTTCACCGAGGAATTTTCCAATATTCTGCAACGCCAGAGCGCACCGCACCCGGCGCAGGTCGCAGCCCCGGCGGGCGTAGCGGCCGCGCGCCCGGCCACCGCCGTTTCCGCGGCAGGAGGGGGACGCTGACATGCCCGCGATTCAGCCCGGCAGCCGCCACCGTTCGCGCCGCGCGCTGGCCGACATCAACGTCGTGCCGTATATCGACGTCATGCTGGTGTTGCTGATCATTTTCATGGTCACCGCACCGCTGATCACCCCGACCGTGGTCAAGCTGCCGACGGTGGGCAGCTCGACGCAGCCGCCGAGCACGCTGGTGCAAGTGACCATCAGCAAGGACGACACGCTGCAGGTGTCGCTGCGTGACCCGAAGAGCAAAGCGCACGGCACGCCCGAGACCGCCACATTGCAGACCCTGCCGCAATCGGTGCAGCAGCTTGCCACGCAGGCCGGGTCGACTCTGGCCGACATGCCGGTGCTCATCGCCGCCGACAAAGACGTGAAATACGATGCGGTGATGCGAGCCCTGAACGTTTTGAAACAGCACGGCGTCGAGCGTGTCGGGCTGGCCGTGCAATCGCATTCCTGATCGTTCGTGGTATGAGCGCCACCCGTTTTCCCGTTGGCGAGCAGAATTTGCGTCCCCCGCACGAACGCGGCACGCTGCGCGCTTTCGCTCTGGCTGCGCTGTTCCATCTGCTGCTCATTGCCCTCATCGCCTTTGGCGTGCACTGGAAAAGCCATCCCCCCGAGGCGATCGAGGCCGAGTTGTGGTCGCCGCAGGTGCAGCGCGCCGCGCCGCGTCCTACGGCACCGCTGGAGCACAGGCAGCCCAAGCCGCAGCCGGCACCCGAGCCGGCGCCGGCGCCACGCCCGCAGCCGGCCCCCACGCCGCAGCCGCAGCAACCCAGCCAGGCCGACATCGTGCTGCGACAGGAGCGCGAAAAGGCTGCGCTGGAAAAGAAGCTCGCACAAGAGCAGCAACGACTGGCGCAAATCAAAGCCGAGGAAGCCGCAAAGCGCAAGGCCGAGCAGCAAAGACTGGCCGAGGAAAAGGCCCAACTGCAGGCCGAGGAAAAAGCGAAAAAATTGGCCGAGCAGAAAAAGCTCGAAGCCGAGCGTGAAGCCCGGTTGAAGGAGCAGCAGCGGCTGCTGGCGCAGCAGAAAAAAGAGGCCGAGCTGAAAAAGCGGGAGCAACAACAGCAGGCGCAGTTGGCGGCATCCTCGCGCGCCGATTACATGAAGCAGTTGATGGCGCAGGCCGGCACGGGCGCAGCCAATAGCGCCGGCACCGCAGCGCAAACCTCGGGGCCGTCGGGCGCCTACGCGGCGCGCATCGCCAGCCTGGTGCGAGAAAACGTCACGTACCCGGAAATCAATCAGATCAGCGGCGATCCGCGGGTCACCGTGCTGGTGAACCTTGGTCCGGACGGCTCGGTCCTGACAGCAAAAATCGAACGCTCCAGCGGTGTGCCGAGCTGGGATCAGGCGGTGCTGCGCGCCATCGAGCGCGTCAACCGCTTTCCTCCGGACAGCAACGGCAAGATTTGGACGCCGATGCTGGTCAAAGCCGGGCCGCGCGATCCGGGCTGATCAGTAGCCGACCACGGCGCGGCCGTCCTTGGCAAGACGGCCGAGCTCGGCCAGCAGCGCATCGCTCGGCGGCAGCAGATAGCCGTCGATGCGCAGGCTGGCTTGTGCGCCGGCGCGTTCGACGTCGAGCCACAGCGGCAGCCCGTCTTCGCAGGCGTAGCTGCGTGCCAGCGCCACCAGCGGATCGGCGCTGCTGTTGCCGTTGAGCATCAGGCGGATGTGCTTGCCCAAGCGCACGCGCGCCTGCTCCAAAGTCCACACTGCGTCGGCGTTGAAGCGCAGACCGCCGTTGAACCGGTCGGTCTGCGCCTTGCCGCGCAGCACCAGCAGCGCGTCGTCGCGCAGAATGTCGCGCACGCTGTCCAACAAGCTGTCGCCGATGACGATTTCCATCGCGCCGGAGCGGTCTTCGAGCGTGAGGATGGCGATGCGGCCGCGCTGCGACTGCACCAGCCGCACCCCGGCGGCGATGCCGGCAATCAATACCGGTTCGCGCGACTCCTCCAGCGCCGCCAGCGGAGTGCGGGCGAATTGCCGCACTTCGTCGGCGCTGGCGTCGAATAAATGCCCGCTGAGGTAAAAGCCGATGGCGGTTTTTTCCGCCGACAGCTTGGTGCGTAAATCCCACGGCTCGACGGCGGGCAGCGCGGGTTCGTGCGCCGGATTGTCGCCCGCGCCGCTGGCCGCATCGGCGGCGAACAGGTCGAACAACCCGACCTGCTGCCGCGCCGCCTCCTGCTGCGCGGCGTAGTCCATCGCCGTTTCCACCGCGGCCAGCACCGCAGCGCGGTTGGGGTGCAGGGTGTCGAACGCCCCGGCCTTGGCCAGCGCTTCGAGCACGCGCTTGTTCAGCCGCGTACGGTCGACCCGCGCGGCAAAGTCGAACAGCGAGGTGAACGGCCGCTCGCGCCGCGCCGCGAGCATGGCTTCGACCGCGGCCTGGCCGTTGCCCTTGATCGCGCCGAGCGCGTAGCGGATGGTGCGG
>JBFXEK010000102.1:0-6020 GCA_050180155.1 Thiomonas sp.
GAATACCACCACATCCTGCGGCGGCGCTGAGTGCGCGCCGCCTCGGAGCAGTTCAACAGGCGACGCCGCGCAGGTAGGCGGTGAATTCGGTGCCGGTTTCGGCGTGTTCCATGCCCAGTTGCACCGTCGCTTGCAAATAACCGAGCTTGCTGCCACAGTCGAAGCGCCGGCCGGCATAGCGGTAGGCGTAAACCGCCTCTTCGTGCAGCAGCGCGGAAATGCCGTCGGTGAGTTGCAGCTCGCCGCCGGCTCCCGGTTTGCCTTGGCGTAGATGATGGAAAATGCGCGGGCTGAGGATGTAGCGGCCGACCACGGCCTGCGTCGATGGTGCGACTTCTGGGGCGGGTTTTTCCACGATCGCTGACAGCGAGGTCAGCCCCGGGGTGATTTCCTGTCCGCTGACGATGCCATAGCGTTTGGTGTGTTCGCGCGGCACTTCCTCGGTGGCAATGACGCTGCGCCCGTGGCGGCTGTGGATTTCGACCATCTGCGCCATCACCGGGGGCGTGCCCACGAGCAGATCGTCGGCGAGGATGACGGCAAACGGCTCGTCTCCCACCAGCCGTTCGGCGCACAGCACCGCAGCGCCCAGACCGTTGGCCACTGGCTGGCGCACGAACACGCATTGCACGTGATCGGGTTTGACGCTGCGCACCATGTCGAGCAGCGCCAGCTTGCCGGCGGCCTCGAGTTCGTGCTCCAGCTCGTAGGCCGTGTCGAAATGGTCTTCGATCGCGCGTTTGTGGCGGCCGGTGACGAAAATCATTTCGGTGATGCCCGCAGCGTAAGCCTCTTCGACCGCGTACTGGATCAGCGGCTTGTCGACGATGGGCATCATTTCTTTGGGCGTGGCCTTGGTCGCGGGCAGGAACCGGGTGCCCAGCCCGGCGACGGGGAAAACGGCTTTGGTGATGGTCGGTGGCATGAAAAACGACTGGCAGTGACGGAAATGGTCACGATGCTAACAAGCGCGGGCTGCAGCGCCGCAGCCCGTGCGGGTCAGCCGCGGCAGCGTGGGCGGTAGCCGGCGGCGAGGATGCGCGCCCAAACCGTGCGCTTTTCCTCCGCGGACATGTCCAACCAACGGCCCACTTCGGCAGCGGTGCGCAGGCAGCCGCGGCAGACATCGTCGAAGCCGGTGGTGCACAGCCCGACGCAGGGGCTGTCTTCAGGGTCGACTCGAAGGTCTTGCCGCGTCTCGTTCATGCCGGCGCTGCCTGGACTGCCAGCGTACCGCTGCGCCCGGCGACACGACCCAGACCCACCGCGTGGCGCGGCAGCGCGGCCAGATCGAGCGTGGCGGCGTAGGCGCGCAGCGTCAGGCATTGCAGCCCAGCGGCCTTCCAGCCATGCAGCAGCCGGTCGAACACCACGGCGAGCTGCCCGCCTTCGAGTTCGGCATGCAGGGTGTAGACGTGGTCGCGGCCGTCGGTGCTCAGCCGAAGCAGATGGTCGGCGACATTGTCTGCATGCAGGCCGTCGACGCCGATGAGCTCGTCCAGTGTCGGCAGAGTAGTGGGCAGCTGCGGCACGCGCAACGTTTTGCCGCCGATCACGGGCAGGAAAGGCTGCGTGCCGCGCACGTCCGAGGCCAGGGTGAAACCGAGTTCCTGCTCCAGCAGGTAAGCGGCGTCGTTCATCTGCCAACCGGCGGCGCCGTGCACCTGCGGGGCCTGGCCGAAGATCTCGGTGTAACGGTCGATCGCCAATTGCAGCTGCCGGCGCGTCCACGCGGCGTCTTTGTGCACCACGGCGTCCTGCCAGAGGATGTGGTCCCAGGTGTGTACCCCGGTGTCGTGCCCGGCACGTTGCGTCTGGCGCATGGCTTCGCCCGCCAGCCTGCCGATGTCCGGGCCGGGCAGCAGGGTGCCGTAGAGCAGGGTTTTGAGCCCGTAGTGGCTGGTGACCGAGGTGCGTCGCACCTTGGTGAGAAAGCCGGGACGGAAAATCCGCTTGAGCGCGCGGCCGGTGTGATCCGGCCCGAGGCTGAACAAAAAGCTGGCTTGTAGTTGATGTCGATCAAGCAGACGCAGCAGCGCAGGCACGCCGTCGAGCGTGCCGCGCAGGGTATCGACGTCGATTTTCAGCGCAATGACGGGCATAGGATTTGGTCGATCCGCTAGGGTGGCGGCAGAAACCGACATCGTAGAGGACTTGACCTGGGGCAGGCTTTGCTGCGCGCCGATCTGTTTCAATGCGGTCGAGCCAAACGAGGAAAGCAGACGACATGCACGCGTTATTCTCGACTTGTGATTTGTGCGATGCGCACCGCGATGCGCTGCACAGCGCCGCGCTGCGGGTTTTGCCCCCGGTCTTCAAGTCGTATGGCAAGGTCAGCCGGTTTCGCGGCCAGATCGCCACGGTCCAGTGTCACGACGACAACGCGCTGGTGCGCGACGTGCTGGAAACGGCCGGGATGGCGCGGGTGCTGGTGGTCGATGGCGCTGCGTCGTTGCGCCGGGCGCTGCTGGGCGGCAACCTCGCAGCGCTGGCCAACCGCAACGGCTGGGCCGGGGTGCTGATCAACGGCTGCGTGCGCGATGTCGGCGAAATCCAGCAAGTGCCCATCGGCGTGCTCGCGTTGGCGTCGAACCCGGCCCCGCCCGACAAATTCGGCAAGGGCATGACCAACACCGTCGTCACCATCCAGGACGTGATCGTCCGGCCCGGTGAATGGCTCTATGCCGACGAAGACGGCGTGATCATCAGCCACACCCAACTCGGCCTGGCGCTGTAGCGTTCAGGTGAAAATCCGCCGCCGTGCCAGTGGCGGGTTGGTGTCGAGGTAGGCGCGGATGCCCTCGAAAATCGCGCGGGCGATCTGTTTGCGGTAGGCGGGGGTTTGCAGCCGGGCTTCTTCTTCCGGGTTGCTGATGAACGCCGTTTCCACCAGCATCGATGGGATGGTGGGCGACTTGAGGACGGCAAAACCCGCCTGCTGCACTTCCTTGGAGTGCAGGTGCACGATCTCACCGATTTTCCCCAGCGTCGGGCGGGCCATTTTCAAGCTGGCGTTGATCTTCGCCGTGGTCGACATGTCCAGCAGCACCTTGGCCACCTGGTAGCTGCGCGAGTGAATGTCGATTCCGCCGATGGCGTCCGCCGCATTTTCGCGCTGCGCCATCAGCCTGGCCTCGACGCTGGAGGCGCCGCCTTCGGACAGGCAGAACACCGAGGCGCCGCGCGCGTCGGGGGTGAACCAGCCGTCGGCATGGATCGAGGTGAACAAATCGGCGTTGGCCGACTGGGCTTTTTCCACACGTGTCCACAGCGGCACGAAGTAGTCGCTGTCGCGGGTCATCATCACCCGCATGTTCGGCGTGTTCATCGCCAGGTCGCGCAAGTGGCGGGCGATGAGCAGCACGACGTCTTTTTCATGCACCCCGCTGGGGCCGGTGGCGCCAGGATCTTCGCCACCATGCCCGGGGTCGATCGCCAGCAGCACGGTGCGGAAATTGCGCCGGTCGCGGCGAAGGGGGTTGGCCTCGGCGCGGACATCGGGTGCCGGCTCGGCGGCCGTGCCGTCGCCTGACTCGGGTGAGGTCTGCCGGGCGAATTGTTGCGGCTGTGCCGCTTGCGGGCCTTCGAGTTCCCGGCGGTGCGCACGGATCCAGTCGCCCAGCGAGTCCTGTGACGACGGCTGCGCCTGTGCGATCTGCGCCGAGCCGGCGTTGGCGCGGCGCTCGCGGTCCAGCAGCTCCTGCTGCTGCATGAAGGCCATCAGCCGGTCACCGGCGTGCGCCGGATAGAGGTCGAACACCAGCCGGTTCTGGTAGGCAGCTACTGGGGACAGGCTGAACACCTGCGGTTTGACCGGTTGCTTCAGGTCGATGACCAGCCGGACCACGTCGGGTTTGTACTGGCCCACGCGCACGTCGCGGATGAAGGGGTCGTCGGGTTTGACCTTGCCGGCGAGTTCACGCAGCTGGTTGTCGAGCTGCAAACCCTGAATATCGACGACCAGGCGGGCGGGGTCGCCGAGCAATTGATGCGTTGCGGTGAGCGGGCCGTCTGATTCCAGGGTCACCCGGGTGTATTCGGGGGCCGGCCAGACGCGGATGGAAACCAACGTCGCGCCCCGGGCCAGGATGGGTGCGCTCAACAGCAGCGCCAGGGTGGACGATTGCACGAGAAAACGACGGCGCGGTGAGGTCATGGTCAGACTCCTGCTTGGCCGGCAGGTGCGACCTGCCGCGGCATCAGCCGGAATTCAACCGCTCCGGCAAGGCGTGCAAAAGGGTCAATCCCGCTTCAGATCCGGCGCGGATCACACAGTCGCGCCCTTCGCCGCAAACCTGGAGTTGCAGCGCCAGGTCGGCGCGGGGCAGCAACTGTTGCGCGTGCTGCGGCCACTCCACCAGGCTCAACCCCGGTCCGCCCACGATGTCGCGCAAGCCGGAATCTTCCCATTCTTGCGGATCCGAAAAGCGAAAGAGATCAATGTGATACGCCGTGGTCTGAAGAGTTCCCTTGAATTGTAGGCCGGGTTCGGCCAAGGTGTACTGCTCGACCAGGCTGAAACTCGGACTTTTGATCCGTCCGTGCACACCCAGCGCACGGAGAAACGCCCGGGCGAAGGTGGTTTTGCCTGCGCCAAGCTCGCCTTCGAGGGTGATGAGCAGCCGGGCGAAGGGGTGTTGCATCCACGCCAAAGCCAGCGCCCGCGCCAGCGCGGCAGTATCGGCTTCGCAAGCAAGTGAGAATTGACGATTGGCGGGCAGCATGGCAGTGGAGGCGGTTTTTAGAATGGCGGGATGACGCACACCCCTGTCGGGCCCGCCCCCTTGCTCGCCTTGGCCAGCGACATCAAGGAGCACGGGCGTGCGCTCGGATTCTCGCAAATCGGCATCAGCGACGTGGACTTGCGCGACGCCGAGCAGCCGCTGCTCGATTGGCTCGCCGCCGGGCACCACGGCGAGATGGACTACATGCAGCGGCATGGTTTGAAACGGGCGCGGCCTGCCGAATTGGTTCCCGGCACCGTGCGCGTGATCACCGCGCGCGTGGATTACCTGCCACGGCAAACGCCAACCGATTGGCGCACAGTCGAATGGCAGCGCCTGGCCCAGCCCGACATGGCGACGATTTCGCTCTACGCGCGCGGCCGTGACTATCACAAGGTGTTGCGCAGCCGCTTGCAGCGCCTGGCAGACTTCATCGCGTCGAGAACCGATCCGGGCGTGGTTCGCGTATTTACCGACTCCGCGCCTGTCCTCGAAGTCGAGTTGGCACGCCGCAGCGGCCTGGGCTGGCGCGGCAAGCACACTCTGCTGCTGAGCCGCGACGGCGGTTCGATGTTTTTTCTCGGCGAGATTTTTGTCGGCCTGCCGCTGCCAGTCGATTCGCCGAGCAGTGCGCATTGCGGCAGTTGTGTCCGCTGCATCCATGTCTGCCCGACGCAGGCCATCGTCGCGCCGGGCCGGCTCGATGCCCGGCGTTGCATTTCCTACTTGACCATCGAGCATCCGGGGGCGATTCCTCTGGAGCTGCGTTCGCTGCTGGGCAACCGGATTTACGGTTGCGACGACTGTCAACTCGTCTGCCCGTGGAACCGCTACGCACGGCGCAGCGATCTGCCGGATTTCGACGCGCGCGCTGGACTGGATCGAGCCCGCCTGCTCGATCTTTGGTGCTGGACGGAGGCGGAGTTTTTGCAGCGCACGCAAGGCAGCCCGATCCGCCGGATCGGCTTTATCCGCTGGCAACGCAACCTCGCCGTGGCCATCGGCAACGCACTGCGCACCAGCGACGATGCCGCCTGGCGTCAAGCCGCCATCCACGCATTGCAACAGGCGGCAGCGCAAACCACCGCCCTGGTACGCGAGCACATCGACTGGGCGTTGGCGCAGGTGCCCGCCGCTTCAGACGCGCCGGTTCGCGTAAGATAGCGAGCTTCGTCGGGGCGTAGCGCAGTCTGGTAGCGCATCTGCTTTGGGAGCAGAGGGTCGCCGGTTCGAGTCCGGCCGCCCCGACCAAAAAATCCTTCAAAAACAACAAGATAGAAGAAAAGGCCATTTCGC